>DATAOM010000001.1:0-11656 GCA_036265775.1 Ktedonobacterales bacterium
GCTCCCAGGTCGGCACATTCCACGCGGGTCCCTGGTAGCGCTTCTCTCCTGCCCCGCGCGCGCTGCGCTTCGTCCCCGCGCGCGCTGAGCGTCCCTGCGCATAGGCCAGCGCCGCCGAACGCGCCGCCTTGCTGCGCAACAACTCCCGCGACCGGCGCCTCTGGCGGCGCCCACGCCGGTTGCTCTTGAGCAAACTCCGCAGCGCCGACACCAGTTCCCAGTGTTCGCGCTGCGTCTCGATCGCGCGACCCCCCTCGAAGACTCCACTCCCCAGCAGCCACCAGAACGCGATGAACCCGATCGCGCCATCCTTCATCCAGACCCAGAGGATATTGTTGTGCGTGGTATACGGGAAGAACGGCCAGAGCGCGCCCACAGAACCCTTGTAGAGGAGCATGGCCTTCTGTTGATAGGGAGCGCCGAAGCCAAGCCCGACAAAGGGCGACGCCTGAATGTTAGCGATGATGTCAAACTTCTCGTACACCCGATACAAGTCCGATTGCGCGTCGCGCGGGTCGGGATCTATCTGTGAGCGGATCGCGCGCGCGGGCTGACCAATTGGGCTGGAATTGTTCCAGAATACGGCGAGGTACATGCTGGTAAAGAGAGCGGCCGGGACCAGAATCTTCCATGTCAACTGGGGACGTAATCTGAAGAGCAGCAGGAAGAGAATCGCCAGCCCAACAAACAAGACCGCGAAGGCCGCGCGCCGGCGCATCACCTCGATGACGAAGATCAGCAGGGGCAGCAGGAAGATAGCATAGGCGCGCTGCGAGCGCGTGCCGCCGATGAGCAGCAGGCTCAGACACAATATAACCGCAAAGCCCAGGATGAGGCCGTCGATGTGATCGTAGGCGAGGTCGTCGGCAATCGTCAGATTGCGCACGATGAAGAGCCAGCGCAGCGTATTCTCCAGCGCCAGTCCCGTCACCGCGATCATCACCGTCCAGATGAGTTGATTCACATGCTCTTCCTCGCGGATCAGAATGCTCGCAAGAAGGAAGACCAGGATCATCATCAGAAAGCCGCGCACCTCCCAGAGCGCGATGTTGAACTGTGCGCCATGGGTCAGTCCGTTCATCACCCCAAACACTACACAGCCGGCAAAGACCAGCAGCGGAAGCCGTAGCGCCCCCAGCCGCGGTTTGACCGGCTGCCCCGCGAGGCGCGCGCGCACGAAGATCGCGATGACCAGAATGAGCAGCAGCAGTTCCACTGGGCTGACGATGAGGCGGATATCTTTCCAGTCGAAGAACCAGAGACTCCCGCCGACCGTCGTGCTCGACTGATCGGCTCCCCAGGCGCTCAGATCGCTATGCCATGCGCTGAACGGATCGTGAAACAGGCGCGCCCAGACCACCCAGGGATCGCTGGTGCCGCCCTCAGCCTCCAGAAAGAGCGCCGCGCCGACCACTACCAGGAAAAAGAGACGCAAGCCCTTAAAGATATCGGTTGGGCGCTTCTTCGTCGCCACGATCTCATCCTTCCCCATCGCCTCATCAGGATCATCAGGATCATCAGGAGGCGATCAGACCGCCTTAGACGCGGTGCAGGCTCGTTACCAGGAAGAACGCGACGAGCAGTACCGCCGCAATGGGAACGAGCCACTTCAGCCAGGGCAAGCGCTTCGGCCCCCATAATCCCAGCGCGATACAGGCGACGAGAAACACGAGCATATAATTCATCGCTACACCTCCAGCCGCAGCAGTGTAATCGAATACGCCGGGAAGGTATATGTCAGCGTCTGTGTCGAGCCACTCCCCGAGAGCGTGATATCTGGCCCCTGTGTAATCGTTTTGTTGTCGTCTGGCCAGTAGCGCCAGACCTTGCCACGTTTGAGGCTCGCGCCGCCCAGCGCATTGCCGAGATTGCGCAACTGGATCGTCGGCGTGAGGTCGCTCTCTGGGCTTTGATTGACGACCATCAGCAGCAGATGCCCTTGATCGAGCTGGCTCGCGTAGCAGGTCAGCAGGCTATCGGCGGATGAGGACATCGAGAAGGACGTCCCCATAAACGTCCCGCCATGCGAATCGTAGTTCCCGTACATCTTGAAGGCGTGATACGCCGGCTCGTCTGACGACAGCTCTCTCCAGTGGGCGGCCGTGTCCACGCCCTCGCGGCCAAAAATGCCGAGCACGTCCGCCAGCGCGACGGCGCCCGTCACCTTATCAAACGCGCCCCAGCTATATTCGGTGACTGCGATCTTGGTGCCGGGATAATACTTGTTGATCCAGTCACGAATGCGCGGGATAGCCGCCATCTTATCCTTGATCCACGACTCCTCGACATAGTTGCGATCCCACAGAATGCGCGTCGTGCGCAGGCGCAACGCCGCCGTAGTGGGCGAGTCTTCGGAGTCTGCCCACGCCCATTGCGCGGGATAGATATGAAAGCCGAACACGTCGAGTGAACGCCTGCCCGCTGCCTCGTCGCGCTGGCGAATCTGATCGAGCAGCCAGGCGAAGAGTGGCATGTCGCCGTGCGCGTGATAATTGTCTGGATGATCGAAGTACCACTTGGGTCCGCCATCAATCGGCGGATAGAAATAGCACGACCAGTGGGCGATGTTCGGCCCCACTGTTAGCGCGGTCGGATCCACATCCTTGATCGCGTTGGCGTAATCGAGCATGTTGTCACGAATCTGCTCGTAGGTCTGCTGCGCCGGATGGACATCCGTATGAATCAGCGACCAGAACTCCGGCTCGTTATCTAGCTCGTAGTAGCGCACACCGCCATCCGCGGCGCGCCCGAACTTCCGCGTCAGGTGATTCACCCATTCATCCTGCGCCACGGTCGGGTCAGCCAGGTTGGGATAGGCGGGGAAGGGCGTCCCCAGACGCGCGCGCGAGGGCACGCTGGTGCGTTTGCGATTCGCCGTCGGGTCGTAGCCCGCGATGGCGTCTCCACCTGGTTGCAGTGGAGGGCCGCCTTGCGCTGGCACGCCGACCGACACCGAGCCGTTATCGCGATCCTTCGCCACCCAGCCCAGCGTTGGCAGCACGAGAGAGGTCGTCGCGTTTGACGCGCGATTGAGAGCGATAAACTGATCGGCGAGACCCGATGGCTGGCGGTCCGCGTCGGTGGTATGTCCGTAGTCCAGGTTGCGAAATTCCCAGTCACGCGCGGCATTGTACGCATTCCCCAGCTTCCAATTGTAGCGCGGCTTGTTCTGCCCACCCCAGCGGACCACACGCACGCCCATATCGCGCCCGACCGCGGTGTTTCGCTCCCCCTCATTGAGAGATAAGCCATAGATGTCAGGATTGATGGTGTGACGATTCACCGCCAGATCCCCCGTCAGCGTCAACGGGGTAGAGGTGATCTTCACCGGCGAATGGCGCGCCTTTGCATCGGTGTTGGCGACGACCTCGTACGTTGAGCCGCCCTTGAGTGGCGTCGGAACGGTGAGGCTGACCGTGGCCCTTGCGGGATGATAGCGAGCGATGAGCGGTGTGACTGTTCCCTCGATACCCACTCCGCTGAGCGCATAGTTCTTCGCCTGTCCAGCGCTGGCGGCGTTGATGGCGTCTTCAAAAGCGAGCGTCACCGTGCTCAAGTCGTACGCCCACGCCCTCTTGATGCCGTTCGCATCCAACGCGGCGGGATCGTAGACGAAGCGAACATCCCCGAGATACAACGCCCCCTGCGACTCCTGCGCGGCCGCCTGAAAGACGAAACCGCGTATACTGATCTCCTCGGCCTGCAACTCGCCTATTGGCAGCCGCGCAAGCCGCCACTGCTTGGCGTCCAGGCTTCCTTCTCTGGTATGCGCGCCCAGGTCCAGACCGCCGACGAGCGCCTGCGACTCGGTCAGAATGTAGACGATGACTTTCTGACCACTCTGGTCGCCGCGCGCCCAGCACTGCAAGTAGACATAGCGCGTCGTATCGAAGGGATCGGTTTGTAGCCGCAGCCCCTGCCAGCTCGTGAGCGCCAGCGAAACACTCGGTTTGTTCTGATACAACGCCTCTTTATCGCCAATCGTCCGGTTGTCCGCCCAGGACGTATCCTTCCACTTGTCGGCCAGCGCGCCGTCGAAAACGATGAGGTCCTTGGGAGTGCTGTCCGGGCCGGCCATAAAGACAATTTTCGCGGCTGGATGGCGATAGTCGTACCACCACGTGCGCAGGTGGCTGGGAATATGCAGGCTACCAATCCCCGCGACTAGCGCCCCACCGACGACAACGCCCCCTCCGGCGATCAGCAGCGTCCGCCGGTCCAGCTCGACTCCACCGATGCGAATCAGCGCGCGCGGCTGCGCCTCGGCGACGGACACTGGCGGTGTGGAAGCGTTCGCGCTGGCAGCGGCGAGTGGTAGAGTTGGCATGTCAGGGGTATTGGGGGTATCTGGTAGGCCAGGCATTCGTTGCGTCGGTTGCTCATCACTCGGCGTATTTGGCTCACGCGAGGTTGTATCCACGTCCCATTCCTCACATTATCGCGTCTTCAGCCAGAGGGATCGAGAAACGCGCATCGCCCCTGGCTCTATTCCCCGCTCGATCCTGGCTCGATCTTGGCTCGATCCTACTCGGCGAGCGATTGCAGCCATCCCGGCAGTTGCGGCTGGTAGCCGTTGACCACGATGCTGCGCACCGTATTCTCTCCCAGCCGGGTCAGCGACTCGCGCACCTGCTCGTCGGTGGTGCTGCCCGCATGCACGACGAAGACCAGCGCCTCGGCCATCGAAGCCGCGAGGACGCCATAACTTGTGGTAAACACCGGCGGCAGATCAAGCACGAGCAGCGCGTCCGATGTGCTCATACGCGAACGCAGATCGGCGCGCGCCAGACGATAGATCAGGTTAGGGGCCTCCTTCGCGCCGTCCCCCGCTGGCAACACAAAGAGCTTATCCGAGACCTGATGCACCGCCTCGGTGAGCGCGCATTCACCACGTAGATACTCTGCCAGCCCCGGCTCCGGATTGATGCCAAGCAACTGGTGGATTCCAGGATGCGCGAGGTCCACCTCCACCAGCACGATCGAGCGGTCAAGGTCGGCCGCCATCGCCGCCGCGACACCAGTGGCGATCGTCGTCCGCCCCTCGCCAGAGACCGCGCTGGTAATCCCTATCGACGGAACGAGGCCCTGATCAGCGGGTGGCTGCACGGAGAGGTAGATACGCCGGAAGTATTCGAGCAACGCCTCGCCGCGTGGCGCCTTGGCCAGCCCCCGGTTCGGCTTTGTCTTTGGCTTCTTACGAAACCACGCTTTCTCCTGAGGAGGCGCTTCTTCGAAATCATCCGCCTCTTCATCAACCACGCTCGACACCGGCGGCGCTCCTTACTTTTGCTTGTTCCCAGTGAAAGGAGACGGCTCCGGCGGAGATCCGTGTATCACCAGTCAAGCGATCTATCTAACTCGAAGGTTCTAACCCGAAGTCGGCGCGACATGCGCCAGCGCTACGACTCGTCTTCGATATAACTGCTCCTGCGAGCGGATTCTGGTTGGCTCTCGCGCCGTGGCGCCTGTGTCGTTCCCGAACGTAACTGTTTGCGCGCGGGACGCGGCAGCGCAGCGAGCACCGGCATCATCAGCGCGGGCACCGGGCTGTTCTCTCGATCGTCCCAGCTAATCGAGCCGCGCCCACCATTGGTGCTGATGATCGGCATGACCTCGACGGCGGTCGGGTCCCATTCCAGCTTATCGAGGATGCCCTCGATATCCTGCCGATTGTACACCTTGCGATCCAGCTTCGTCTGGACGCCAGCGATGATCGCCAGCAGCGCCAGCACCGCCACCAGCGCGCCAATTGGGTACACGAGCACCTTCGAGATCTTCACCGTCGGCGACTTTGGCAGTGTTGGCGGATCTTGCAAACTGAGATCATACGGCGTTCCATTGCTCGCCGCATCGATACTCTGACTCACCCCATCCAGATTGTTATTCGTGTCGGTGAGCTTTTTTTGATCTGCCGCCAACTGTGCATTCAGGCCTACGAGGGTGGGATCGGCGAGGCCAGCATTAGGATGTGTCTTCGTGTAGTTTGATATGGCCGTAATGTCATCGTCGACTGTCTTACTGAACACATCGGCCTGCTGTTTGTAGTAATCTCTTGCCTTGATCAGGTAGTCCTTTTCGGTTTGCGCGTAGGTCGCGTTAAACTCGTCGATCACTGCTTGCGCGAGTTGCTGCGCCACCAGAGCCTGCGAGTGATCGTCGGCGACTACACTGATGAACGTCTTACCCGGCGCGCTCACACTCACGTTCCCGGCGATTCGACCAACGACAGCGTCCTGACATGCCTGTGTTTTAAGATCACAGAGCATGTTCAAGTTTGTACGCGCCGCCACCCTCGCCATGAAGCTGGGGCTGTCCAAATAGGGGGTCATGGTATCGACGACATTCTGCGCCTGTGTAGAAAACGGATTATCGGTATTAGCCTGGTAATCTGTCAGAAAGGACAGCTTGACTACATTTATCAACGCCGTTGACTCGTAGACTGTCTCTTTCTTCTGGCCATAGAGCGTCACCGCTGTCGGGATCAACAGTATCGGGATCAGATACAGGTACCAGTATTTCACGAGCTTGACGAGGAACCGCATCATCGTGCTCACTCCCCCTCGACCACCACCCGGTGGCCGTCGGTTCTTCGCTGCGTGGTCGGCGTCGCGACCGCGTCAAGCAGATCTTGATGATAAAAACGCCACGCGCTCCCCACCTTGTAGCCGCGGAGTTGCCCCGACCACATCAGCCGGTAGAGCGTGGAGCGGCTGACGCGCAGGAAATCCATCGCTTCCTTAAAAGTCAGCAGCGCAGGCTCCTGCGTGGCGGCGTTCGTTTTGGCCGTCGTGGCGCGCCGGTCGCGCATGGCTTGGGTCTCCTCGCAAGGGAACAGTGGAGATGCGCCAGCGCGCCGTCCACTGGGGAACCTCATCGGCGCCAGCGGACACGGAAACCAGCGGACAATCGCCGTCTATTATCTTACTGCTTCCTGTGACGCACAAGCTGCTGGAAGAGGAACATCGGTAGAGAAATAGTAACGATGGGCTATTCTGGGTCGCCATGACACACAATGGCACAACCTGAAACGGCCACGCCATCGTCTATCGCTGGGCGCCTAACGTGTCTGCCTGTTCAGAACCAGCGCCGCTCGCATCCGCCCCATCCGCCGCATCTGCGCGCTGCTCGTCGTTGCGCGGCGTGCGAATCCAGCCACCGGCGCCGCGCGCCACCAGCGCGCCCAGGAACAACACGCTCTTCCAGGCGATATAGAATGGCGCTGCCAGCAGACTCAATACCACACGGAACGGCAGCCGCCCCAGCGCGATCCCGACCGCGACATGCAGGACAAGCGCCGCGAGCAGCCCCAGCGCGACCCACAGACCCAACTCCCACTGCAGGATCGCCGCGCCCGCCAGCGCCAAGATGACTCCCGCTGCTAGCAGCGAGAGCGGCGGTGTCAGGCTCTCCACCGCCACGTCCAGCCGCGCCAGATCGCCCGTCCGCAGGAAGCTGACGAGCATGCCCAGGCCGTGCGCGCGCGCCAGCTCGATGCGCCCGCGCTCCCAGCGCTCCTGCTGGCTGCCCGACTGCCGCACACTCGCCGGCATCTCCGCCGCCACGACGGCGCGCGGAACGTAGGCGACGCGAATCCCCGCCTTGATGAGCGCGACATGGTACTCGGCATCCTCGGTCAAGCCATACGCCGCCCAGCCGAAGCGCTCGATCACCGCGCGGCTGAAGACCATGCCATTCCCTTTGAGTCCCGCCGAGAGACCGAAGAGCGAGCGTCCCAGCGGCCGCACGTGGTTGATGAGCGCGAAGGCAACCGCGCGCAGCCCCGCCGCCCAGCCCTCTCCGGCGTTCAGCACGCGATACTGCCCCTGCGCCACCAAAGCGCCACGCCGCAGCGACGCGTCCATCTCGCGGAGGAACACTGGAGTGAAGACCGTATCCGCGTCCACGATCGCGTAGGCGTCGTAGACTTCGCCCGCCGCGGCCAGTTGCTCCAGCGCGTAGCGCAGCGCGTATCCTTTGGCGCGCTCAGTCTCGCTGGTCCGCTCCAACACGCGCACACCGGACGCGCGGACGATGGCCGCCGTCTCATCCGTGCAGTTATCGGCGATGACCAGTGGCAAGAAGAGTTCGGCGGGATAATCTAACTGGCGCAGGCTCGCCAGCAGCTTTGAGATGACCGTCGCCTCGTTGTGCGCTGGGACGAGGATGACAAAGCGCGTCGTGGGCGGCTCCATGATACGTCGCGCCGGACGCAACGCCACCGCAATCGCCGCGAGGCTGAGGACCGCAACATAGCCGAGTGGGATGATCAGCAGCGCCTCGACCACGCCGACCAGAATGCGCCCAATCAGCTCGACGACGACCAGTATGCCAGGAAAATCGACGCCAGCTAGGTCAAACGGCATCGCGCCCCTCCTGGTGACTTTCCTGGCCCGCCAGCGCGATCGTCTCCTGGCGTGGCGGCAAACGCCGATTGCGCCCTGTTATCTGTCGCAGGAACAACAACGCCGCCAGCGGCAGGTCATCGATCAGATAACGCCGCCAGAGCCGCGCGGGTTCGCTGATCAGACGGTGCGCCCACTCCAGCCCCAGCCGCTGCATCCACAGGGGCGCGCGCCGTGTCTCCCCGGCGAGAAAGTTGAATGCGCCGCCGACGCCAACACTCACCGGGACGCCAAGCTCAGGATGGCGTGCGATCCACTCATCCTGGCGTGGCGCTCCTAACGCGACGAAGAGCGCATGCGGGCGCGCAGCCTGAATCGCGGCGACGATCTCGGCGTCCTGCTCCGGGGTGAAGGGCCAGCGTGGCGGCGCATACGTCCCAGCAATCACGACGCCGGGGACGAGTTCGTCCAGCCGCTGCGCCGCGCGGTCGGCGACGCCGGGATAGGCGCCCAGCAGGAAGAGCCGGTAGCCGCGCTCCGCCGAGAGCCGCGCCGTCTGCAAGACGATATCGTTGCCGGTGACGCGCGTCTTCATCCCGGCGGCCCATTGCAGCGGCTTGCCGTCGCAGACCACCAGATCGGCCCCCGCCACGATGCGCGCGAAGTCTGAATTCTTGCGCGCGATGGCAAGAAAATCCAGGTTCGCCGTCACCACCTGATGTGGCCTGCCGCTTGTCAGCGCCGCGTCCAGCCAGCCGCGCAGATCGCCCAACTCCATCCGATCCATCGTGACACCCAGCAGCGAGACACGGTCGAACGGCTGGTAGGTGAGAGTCGAGGCGGGCGCATCCACGGTGGAATCCTCCGAGCGCTTACATGTTCGCCAGGCGGCGTGTCACGTAGGCGGCGATGTTGTTCACGGTGTCGAAGTTGTCCGGCGTCAACTCGGCGTCGGAGACCTCGATGCCATATGTCTCTTCAACGAAGAGCACGATCTCCAGGATACCCGTCTGATCCACGACGCCGCTCTCCACCAGCGAATCGTCGTCGCTGAACTCCTCCTCGTCGCCGTCGAAGAGAAAGTTGAACTGGATCTGGTCGTGAATCGTCTGGCGGATCGTCGCGGTATCCATCTTGCTGGTCTGCTCTGAGGTCATCTTCGTCCTCTTTCGCGGCTGAGAATCAAGCTGAGAATCAACAGGACGTGCCGCCGCGAGGGGATATCGTGCGGCACCCCTCATTGTACTCCTCTCGCCAGCGTATGGCGCAGGTGATTCTCTCGCTTTCTCCAGCCCGACGCCATGACCAGCCACCGCTTCTGGCCATCTGGGCGCCATAGCGTACAATGGCTAGGAATGGCTATTGGCGGCTGACTGATCGTGTTTCTGGGAGCGACCTGTGGACCGATTTGCCTTTGTGATGGAACAGACGCTGGGGCATCGCACCCACTATCGCAACCTGCGCCGCTACGTCGAGGAAGACACAAGTGTAGCGTCCACCTGGCTGCCCATTGAGTTCGAGCCAACCGGCGCGCTGGCGAAGGTTCCGTTTCTGCGCGGCAACTGGTCCGCGCGGGCAAGCTGGCTGGCGCACCGTGCCATCACGGCGGCGCGCGCCCAAACGCCGTTTGACGCGCTGCTCTACCACACGCAGGTGACGGCGCTCCTCTCGCCTTTCCAGCGCGACGTTCCCATCGTCGTTTCGCTCGACGCCACCCCGATCAACTACGATACCGTCGGCGCGTACTACGGCCACAACGCAGGTGGCCCGCTAGAAAGCCTGAAACTACGCGCGAATCAGCGCGCCTTCACGCGCGCCGCCGCGCTGATCGTCTGGCGCGCCTGGGCGAAAGACTCGCTGGTGAACGACTACGGCGTCCCGGCGGAGAAGATACACGTCATCTCGCCCGGCGTGGACCTGGCGCAGTGGCCGCGCGTCACTCCTGAGGAGCGACTAGCTTCGAGCGCAGAACGCCTCCCCTGCCTGCTCTTCGTCGGCGGCGACTTCGAGCGCAAGGGCGGCCGTCTCCTGCTGAACTGCTTTGAACGTAACCTTGCTGGCCGCTGCGAGCTGGACATCGTGACACAGACCGCACTCACGCCGCCTCCAGGCGTGCGCCTGCACACGACACTCACACCCAACAGCGACGAGTTGAAGCGGCTCTACGCCGAGGCCGATATCTTCGTCTTCCCGACGCTGGCGGACTGTGCTCCACTCGCCGTGCCGGAGGCCATGGCAGCCTCCCTGCCTGTCATCACCACGCGCGTTGGCGCGATCCCTGAGATGATCGAGGATGGCGTGACGGGCCTGCTGGTCGCGCCAGGTGACAGCGACGGCCTGCGCGACGCGCTGGAACGGTTGCTACAATCGCCGGAACAGCGCGTCCAGATGGGGAACGCCGCGCGCGCCGTGGCCGAGCGCGTGGACGACGCCGGACGCAACGCCGCGCGTGTGCTCGACGTTCTGCGCAGCGTCTCCTCGCGCAAGAGCGCGACGATGCAAGGCGCCGCGTCATGAGCGCGCAGTCCAGACCAGGAACGCCGCGCATCCTGCTCGTGATCTCCGCCGACACGCCGCCTGATGCGCTCGACGAGATCGCCGCCGGACGCCAGCCGCGCCGAGACTACCTCGCGCTGCGCGATGCCCTCGACGCCGACCTGCTCACTCCCAGCATGACAAGCGCGCCGGGAGGAAAACAGGCGGCGCTCGCCTGGGCTGCTTTCCGGCGCCGGAACGACTACGACACGATCTTCACCGACAACGAGGGAACAGGGCTGCCGCTCGCCCTGCTCCTGCGCGGGTCACGTTCTCATAAGCCGCGCCACGTCTGCCTCTCGCACTATCTTTCCACGACATCGAAGCGCGCGCTCTTCCGGCTCGGCGCGGGGCAGCGCATCGACACGCTCATCACCCACTCCACCGCGCAATCGCGCGTCGCCACCGAGACGCTCGGCATGCCAGCCAAGAAGGTCGCCCTGCTGCCTTACTTCGCCGACGAGCGCTTCTGGGACTCCGCGTTCGCCACGCCTGCCTCCTCTCTAGACCACCCGCTGATTTGCAGCGCCGGGCTAGAGTTCCGCGACTACACGACGCTTATCGCCGCTGCACGTGACCTCGACGTAGATGTGCGCATCGGCGCAGCCAGCCACTGGGCGCGGCACAACGCCTTCGGCGCGTCGGCGGACCTGCCCGCGAACGTCACAGTCAGCGCCTATAACTACCAGCAACTGCGCGACCTCGACGCCAGCGCGCGCTTCGTCGTCGTCCCCCTGAGCGACGTGGAGAACCAGGCTGGCATCACGACGATCCTGGAG
>DATAOM010000002.1:0-2748 GCA_036265775.1 Ktedonobacterales bacterium
GTCGGGGTATTGTGGTCATGTTCGGGGTCTGGGCCGGGCTGACTCTCTATCAGGCGCCGCTCGTGATGGGGTGCGCCGCGCTCCTCGCCACCCTGCTCGTCAAGAATGACGAATACCGCTCTCTCGCCATTCCGCTCGTCCTTCTCGTCTATCTCCTGGTGGCGTCCTTCCCCGTCTGGATGGTTGTCCTGGCGGTCGCCCAGCTCGCCGTTCTGGCGGCGAAGATCGGCGTCTACCTGGTTCAGCGCCAGACGCGCACGCGGATCGGAGCCAGCTAATGCCACCCCGCCCCCGCCCTCGTTCGCATCTGCGCCTGCGCTCCTCGTGGATCCTGCTCACCGGACTTGTGCAGATTGCGTCTCATCTCCTCGCGTTCATGCTCCTGGCGCGTATGACACTGCGCCTGACCGTCAATCTCCGCTTCCTCCAGTCAGCGCGCCGCCTCCCTTCCCTGCCAACGGCCCACCTCCCCCGCGTCAGTGTGCTGATTCCCGCGCGCGACGAAGTTGACGCCATCACCGCCTGTGTCACCTCGCTCCTTGCCCAACAATACCCAAACTTGGAGATCCTCGTCCTCGACGACGGCTCCACGGACGGCACGGGCCAGCTTCTCGACACCCTCGCGGATCAGCGCCAGCGCCCATATCATCCGCAGCCCTCCCTCACCGTCATCCACTCCCCCGGCGACCCACCTCCCGGCTGGAATGGCAAGAGCTACGCCTGCCATCGCCTCGCCCAGCGCGCAACCGGCGAGTGGCTGCTCTTCACCGACGCCGACACCCTCCATAGTCCCACCAGCGTCGTGCGTGGCGTCACCCAGGCGCTCGCCCTTCATACGGATCTCCTCAGCGCCTTCCCCTGTCAGGGCGTCGAGACCTGGAGCGAGCGCGTCCTCGTCTCCTTCATCCTGGACTTCCTGCCGCTAACATCCATCAACCTGGCTGCTATGTGGCGTCATCATAGCGGACGACCGCTCGCCAACGGCCAGTATCTGCTTGCACGCGCCGAATCCTATCACGCGCTGGGTGGCCACGCCGCCATCGCGCATGCGCTCGTTGACGATTTCGCCCTGGCGCGCCAATTTCATTCCAGTGGCTTCACCGTCGCTCTGGTGGATGGCTCGCCGATGCTCCAATGCCGCATGTACCACTCGTTCCGTGAGGTCTGGAACGGCTTCTCGAAGAACCTGCTTATTGCCCTGGCGCCCGCCACTGATTCGCCCGCTGATTCACTCACCGCGCCGACTGTTCGCGGCGCCCTCGCCAACCTGCTGCGCGCCTCACTCCGCGCGCTGCTCTTCGCCTGGGGCTACGCGTGTGTATTCGTCCTTCCCTTCGTCCGCCTGCTCCGGCGTGGCCAGCGACCCATAGCCCGGTCACTTGCCGCGCTCGAAGTCTGCTGGCTACTCTCCCTGCGAAGCCTCGTCGCCTACCGCCTCAAGCGCCCAACCGATGAAATCGTTACGACGCCGCTTGCAGCCTGGGGTGTGATGGCGATCAGCCTCGCCGCGCTCGTCCGCCGTTGGCGCAAGCGCCCAATCGTCTGGAAGCAGCGCCGCTACGCCAACCCCACACTCTGAACTCTGGCCCTCTCACGACGACCTCACACGCCATTACCCAGGCGCCGCACCTCAACTACCGCCCCCGCGTGCGGCTCGAGGGTAGCTCGCATCCGCGGCCGCACGTCTCCGCCGACCGCGCGAAACGTAAACCGCTGGAGGAGACGCGCCAGCACAACCTTCGCCTCCACCTGCGCGAACGCGGCGCCGATGCAATTGCGTGGCCCCGCCCCGAAGGGCAGAAAAGTATACGTTGGTCGCTGGCCAGCATTTTCAGGCACGAAGCGATCTGGGTCAAACACGCCCGGATTGGGCCAGTACCTCTCGTCTCGGTGCGTCAGGTAGATGGAGTAGAGGACACGCGTCCCCGCAGAAATTCGATAGTCGCGAAACGTCACATCAGCCGCCGCGATCCGCGAGCCGAGGTGAATCGGCGGATAGAGGCGCAGCGTTTCCTTGATGACGCGGTCGAGATAGCTCAACCGTCGCATATTCCCCATCTCAGGCGGCTCCCCGCCTAGCGTCGTCTCGACCTCAGCCCGCGCGCGATCCATCGCCTCATCGTGCCGGGAAAGCAGGTGCAGCGCCCAGGCCAGCAGCGCCGTACTGGTATCATGTCCCGCGATAAACATCGTCAGCAGTTGGTCTTTGATCAGCTCGTCATCCATGCCGGACGCAATCAGGATACCCAGCAAATCAGGGCTTTCCCCGGACGACGCGCCCGGAGCAGCGCGCCGTTGCGCAATCAACTGATAGAAATACGCGTCCATGCGCCCTAGCGCCTTGCGGTAGCCAGGGCGCGGGATCTCTGACCAGATCAGCCATGGCCCCGGCGAAATATAGCGAATCGTCCGCAGAATCGCGCGCCAGAGCGGCTTGACCTGGCCGCTGAAATCATCGCCGAAGAGCGTGTCGGTCAGGATGCAGAGCGCGATCCGCCGCATCTCATCCAGCGGAGCAATCCGCGCGCCATCACTCCAGCGGCTCGTGACGTGGTCGGCGTTGCGCCACATTCCGCTAACAAAGCGCTCGAAGAGGCTGCGATGGAGCGCTGGCGCCATCACCTGCCGCAGTTCATCATGAAACGCGCCATCGGTGACCAGAATGCCCTCGCGGAGCAGGCGCGTGACGGGATCACCCTCCGCCCGCCAGAAAAACTGATCTCGCGCATCCGTCAGCACAAACCGGTT
>DATAOM010000003.1:0-8731 GCA_036265775.1 Ktedonobacterales bacterium
CGCCGCTTTGGGGGCGGCGGAGCCATCGCTGAGCCAGAGCGTCGCGCCCTGGCGGCCCGCGACGAAGCCGAGCGCGAGGAAGATAACCGCGAAGACTCCGGCGCCAATGTAGCCATAATTGGCGTCAATATCACCGGTGAAGGTATAGGTCAGGGTGAAGCCGGCGAAGACAAGACCGCTCGCCAGACCACAGACCGCCCCCGCGAGGCCCGCGCGCCGTGTGGCTTCATCTTTCTCGCCCTGCGCGGCGGCGAAGCCAGCATAAAACGAGCCGAGGGAATGCATCAAGAGCAGGAAGAAGATCGCGCCAGCGTATTTGAAGGTTCCCTCGCCGTTGTAGCCCGTAAGGAAAGCCAGCAGGATCAACACTGCGCCATAGAGCAGGACAATGGTCGTCGTCGCGTAAGCCGCGAGCACGGTGACTGGCTGCGTCGGGCTACTCCAACGCTGCCAGATGGGGCGACGCGCGAGGATATAGGCGAAGAGACCAGCCAGGACGACCAAGGCGCCGACGAGAATGAGCTGGCCGATATAGGCGGAATCGGAGTACGTCGTCCACAGCGGCGAGATCTTGCGCGATAGCCGATCATAATAGTCCGATGGAACCTGAAAGCCGATCAAGGCGTCGAAGATCGCCAGCAGCGCGGCGACGCGCAGGCCCCAAACGATCGGGCTGGTCCAGCGCCGGTCCTGTTCGACGGACTGGTCGGCGGGCAGGCCAGGGGCGGAGACGCTGGACATAGGATGTTCCTTTCTCTCTGACCGTCCGGCCTAGACTTTGTCCGGTGTCTGTTGACCGAGCAATCCTGTCGGTCTAAATACCAGGATGAGAATGAGGACCGCGAAGATCGCCGCCTCATTCCAGCGCGTAAGCTGATAGCCTGGGAAATAGAAGTCCAGAATCTGGATGGTGGCGGGAACAAGGCCGATGATCAGACCGCCAAGCATCGCGCCGACGATATTGCCAATACCGCCCAGGACGGCGGCGGTAAACGCGATCAGGCCGACCTGGAAGCCGACGTAGAAGACAGTCTGCTTGAGCTCCAGTCCCCAGATGAGTCCAGCGGCCCCGGCCAGCGCGCCACCGAGAAAGAAGGTGATGACGATGGTGCGGTCAACATCTACGCCCATCAGCGAGGCGGCGTCGCGATCTTGCGCCACCGAGCGCATCGCGCGCCCGGTCCTGGTGCGACTGATGAGGATCTGGAGCGCGACCATGAGCGCCACAGCGACGAGGAAGGTGATGACATTGAGCCAGGAGATAGTAACCTGTCCAATTTTGAACGTGACGTTCGGAAAGACACTTGGCACGCCTACAAACGAGCTACCAAAGCGCAGCTTTGCCAGATCTTCCAGAATCAGCGAGATACCAATGGCCGTGATCAACGGCGCAAGCCGCGGAGCGTTCCGCAGTGGCCGGTATGCGACCCGTTCGATCACCACGCCGAGCAGGCCGCAGAATACCATGGCGACCAGCGCAGTAATAAGGAGAACGCCGATCAGCAGTGGCCAGTTATTGTCAATGGTGTGTGTGGCGCCGAGCAGCGTAAACACGATGACAGTCACAAACGTCCCGATCATGAACACGTCACCATGTGCGAAATTGATCAACTCGATGATGCCGTAGACCATCGTGTAGCCAAGCGCAATCAGCGCGTAGATCGCTCCCTGCGCGAGGCCGAGCACCAGCACCTGGATGATGAAAGGGAGTTGGTCGGAGAACATGGCGGCGGTGGCCTCTCTAATCGGGCTCCGCGGAGCGTGGGTGAGCGTGACGATCAATCCGGATTAGTGCGCGGATACGTGGATACGGACGGGGAAGCGCGCCGCCGTGATATTTTCTTGCCCCATAAAGGGAGAGAATGTCAAGGAACGAAGCGCTGTTAGCGGGTAAACGGAGGAGAGTAACGGAGATAGTCCGCTACTCTCCCAGAGATCGGTCTGTGGTCCTCAAACCTGGAAGGGATGAGGACCGCCACCACTTCAAGCTGACCCTAGCCGACGTTGAACTGGGCCACGAAGTCCCAGCTGGTCGCGCCAGACTTGTAGATCGAGATGACCTTGTTGGTTGTGTCGCCGTTCGCGTCGAAGGTCGTGTGACCGGTGACGCCGTTGTAGTCGATCTTGGCGATCTGGTCGATGACAGCCTGGCGGAAGGCCTTGGCGCCGTCGGCGTCGCTACCATCCTTCGGGGTGACCGCGCCACCGTCGAGGGCCTTCTTGATCGACTGGATCATGATGTTGGCCGCGTCATACGCGTTCGCGCTGTAGGCGCCGTACGCGGCGGGATCAGTATACTCCTTGGCGAAGGCAGCCTTGAAGTCGGCCGCTGACGCGAGCTTGTCGGCGTTGACCGAAGCGACCGTCACGACCGCGCCCGACGCATTCGCCTGGGCGGTGGTGGTCAGGAAGCTATCCGTCTCAAGACCGTCGCCGCCGCCGAAGGGCAGATTCGCGGCGCCAGGCACCGTCACCATCTGCACGCGGCACTTCGTGCCACCGTCGCCGTCGGTGCCGCCGTAGTAGATGCTATCGGCGCCAGCCGCGACGGCCTCGGCAATAGCGGGCTTGAAGTCCTGAGTGGTCTTGTCGAGGCCCTTGCGGCCAACGACCGTGCCACCGTCCTTCTTGAACTGGTCAGAGAAGGTGTCGGCGATACCCTTACCGTAGGTCTCGGTGTCGTCGATGATGTAGACCTTCTTGACATTCAGCTGCTTGTAGAAGTAGTCGGCGCCTGCGGGGCCCTGGAGATCGTCGGTGGTGGAGACGCGGAAGTACGTCACCTTGCCGGTCGGACGCAGCGTACCGAGCTGGCCGCCTTCCGGCTTCGTCAGCGTCGGGTTGGTGTTAGACGGGCTGATCAGCGCGAGACCCGCGCTGTTCGCGATCGGCATCTCAGCCAGAGCGACGCTACTGTTGAATGGGCCAATGCAGCCTGCGACGAGCCCGTCGCTGACGGCGGCGCGAATGTTATTGGCGCCAGTCGTAGGATCATGCGTCCCAGCGGGGCCAACGTCGTCGAGATTGACCGCCTGGAATGTGTAGCCCGAAACGGTCTTGTTGGCGTTGGCCTGTTTGATCGCGAGGTTAGCGCCGTTCTCGGCCGGCTTACCCGCACTGGTGTCCGCGCCCGAAACTGGCAGTTCGGTGCAGATCTTGATCGTGGTGTTGCCTTTCGCCCCACCGCCACTGCCGCCGCAGCCCACCAGCACAACGCCAGCTATCGCGGCTGCAGTCAGGCCTGCGCTAACACGATACCATTTGCCCATAGCGCGACGATACCTCCTGCGTGCGCGTGTGTCCCAGTTCACGCCGTCGCACGCCCTACTTGTGTCCCTCCCCGTGGAGAGAAACGGCACCGGTGTATACCAAAGACTACGCCGTGAGACCCAATGTTCTTGCAACGATGGAAGAAGAGACCTATCCCATGGTGGGATGTCACAATCAACCAACTACAAACAACCAAGGCGTACCGGTGTGGGGGGCATTGTAGCTTGTATCACAAGATGCGTCAAGTGTATCGGGGCATGCTCTGGATTTTGGGCTTGCGGGAGGCGCGCAGAGCAGAAGAACCACACAGACTTGTGAGGGGTAAGTTCAAGGCCCATACGCGATTCTCCCCGCGCGATTCCCCTGCGGACGACTGTGCTACGATACGAGGTATGGCATTCTTTCTGAAGGCGCTCGTCGCCCTCTTCACCATCGTCGATCCCATCGGGCTGGTACCGGTGGTGATCGCCCTGACGACTGGCATGAGCGCCCGCGCGCGATTCATCACCATTACCCGCGCGGCGATCATCGCGGGCATCGTCATCGCCATCTTCGGCGCCTTCGGCCAGCAGATCTTCGACGCGCTCGGCGTGACGGCGGAGGCGTTCAGCATCGCAGGAGGCGTGCTGCTCTTCCTTGTGGCGATCGACATGCTCTTCGGCCGGCCATCCGGCGCGCGCGAGACACCACGCGAGGCGCGCGAGGCGCGGAGCGAGGCGCGCCGCAACGAGGACGTCAGCGTGTTTCCGCTGGCGATTCCGATGATCGCGGGGCCAGGCACGATCACGACGATCATCCTGCTGGTGGGCGCGTCGCAGTCCGATCCCGTGCAGCTCGCCTCAGTCGCGGCGGCCGCCGTCATCACGCTGATCGCGGCATGGCTGGCGATGATGGTGAGCGCGCAGATTCAAAAGCGCATCGGCACAACGGGCATCCTGGTCGTCTCGCGCGTACTGGGAATGCTGCTGGCTGCCGTCGCCACGCAGTTCATCCTCAACGGCGTTGGCGGCTTTCTGCACGTTGGCGCGACCACCAGCCTTGCCCGTTGAATAGCGGCTAATAGCAGCGACTATCGGCGCTATTCCTCCGCAGGGTCTTTGGTCAGCGCGGCGATATGCTCGTCATGCGCCTTGCGGTCTACATAGGGCCAGTGGAGTGTGCGGTCGCCCTCCCAGTTGGCGCGAATCTCCGGCGTGGACAGGTCCCAGTCGGGACGAATCTTCTGCGTGACAGCGCGCAGGTCGCGGCGCAGGTCTTCGGGGGAAGGGCGACCCCAGAACCAGTAGCCATTGTAGATCGAGTAGATCACCAACCCTGGCTCAAGGACTAATGTGTGCGGGATCATGGGGTTGTGATAGGGATCGGTGTACTCCTGGATATCCAGGTCTTTTTGTATCTTGCGCCCAGAGTCGGAGAGGAACGTCCACTGCGCGCCGACGGCGTCGCGGAACTCATTGGTCTCCAAGAGGTTATCGGTCGAGATGGTGACGATCTGCGTGTAGGCGACCGCGACCTTCGGGTAGAAGGCCGCCAGTTCGAGGTGCTGCTGGTGATCCTTGGGGCAGAAGTGGCCGCGCGAGAGGATAAGGATCATCGGGTCATTGCCCTGGAGCTCGCTCAGGCGGCGGCGCTTGCGCGTGTGATCGGTGAGTTCGTAGTTGGGAATTTTCGCGCCGGGGATAATATCTGCGCGCATGGGGATCCTTCTCTCTAGTAGATGCGCTCTGCTCTTCATTTTCTTGCTGCCTCGCGCCTAGCGACGCAAGAAGGGAGCAAGAAGATCGTAGCCCGCGCCAGCGAACTCGCGCCAAACTATACCACCAAGCAGCCTGCGGCTATGTGCTACACTGCCCGCTGGATAATTTGTTCGCCACTTCAGGGGGAAAGCCATGACCGACGAAGGCAATCAAGAGCAAAGCACGATTCAGCAGCGCCGCTCTGACCTGTTGCAACGCAGCCGCAAGACGCACGGACAACTCGAAGCGCTCCTCGATGGTCTCTCGGATGAGGAGATGACGCGGCCAGGCGTGACTGACGATTGGTCCGTCAAGGATCACCTGGTCCACCTGACCTGGTGGGAGCAGCGCGTGATCCTGATGCTCTCCGGGGCGGCGGACCCGATTGGCGCGATTCCCAACGGGCAGGAGGGCGACGATACGATCAACGCGCATGTCCACGCGCAGAATCAGCAGCGCTCGTTGGCGGATGTGCGGGCTGCCTTCGACCGCTCGTTTCAAGAGATGATGGACCTCATTGCGACAGCTCCGGACGATGTGCTGAGCGCGAAATATGTCTGGGTCAGCAGCAACGCGGCTGAGCACTATGACGAGCATCTGCGCATGCTGCAGGCTTGGCGCGAGCGCGGCATGGTCAGCGCCTGAAGCTGGCTACGTGGCATAGGGGTAAATGTCTATGGTATGGTGACGGCGAAAGCGGCGCTTGCCTTGCGCGCGCTGCTGTGCGCTCACCGATACGACATAGCCGCAGTTCCACGGAGGAGATTCAACGATGGCAGCCCCGAACCTCGATAGCATCCCCAACTCGTTTGAAGCGCTCAAGGCCAATTTCAAGCCGGAGAAGGCACAGGGCGTCACCAAGGCCATTCAGTTCGACTTCAGTGGCCGCGAGCCAGGCTCGTGGACGATGCATCTGGACAACGGAGCTTACAGCTACCACGAGGGACCTGCCGAGAATCCCAACGCTACCGTCGACGTAGATTCCGACGACTGGCTCAAGATCCTCAAAGGTGAGATGAACGCCGTCTCCGCGTTCATGAGCGGCAAGATCAAGATCAAGGGCGACATGTCGCTGATGATGGCGTTCCAGAACTGGTTCGAGCGCCAGTAGCCCGCGTAGATCCGCGTAACGGCCGCTCCTTTTTAGGAATGCGGCCGCTTTCTATGCCTGTGCTTTTATCCGCGCACGACTGAGATGGCGAAGCCGTCCATGCCATCGTCGTCCATTGGGAAGGCGATAGAGAGCAGGCGCGAATCACTTGCCACGCGGCGGTCGTACTCGCCCAGCGCGCGGGCATCTTCGTTGGGCGGATTCTCGCGCAGGGGCGCGCCGCCACGAATGCAGTTGTCCGCGACGATGATCGAGCCGGGACGGGTCAACTTCAGCGCCCAGTCGAGATAGGTTGGGTACCCTGGCTTGTCGGCGTCGATGAAGACGAGATCGAACGGCGGCTCGCTTTCAAGCGCGGGCAACAACTCGGCTCCCGCGCCGACACGCACCTCAGCACGATCGGCCACGCCCGCCTTCGCCAGCGAGGCGCGTGCGACCTCGGCATGCTTCTCGCTGACCTCAAGCGAGATCAGCTTGCCATCCGCCGGCAGCGCCCGCGCCAGCCAGATACCGCTATAGCCCGCCAGCGCGCCGATCTCCAGGATGCGCCGCGCGCCACACGCTCCCGCAAGGATCTGTAGCAGTTTTCCTTGCAGCGGCGAGATCTGGATCGCCGGCATGTCGTGCTCCTGCGCCGACTGGATGGCGAACTTCAGCGCCTCGTCCTCCGGCGCGAACATGGCCTCCAACCGCTGCTCGATCTCGGCGCGATCTTTCGCGCGGGCAAGAATCTCCTGATCGCTCATGGCATATATCCTTTCTTTGCTGTCCTCCTGGGAGATCATACAAGAGACAGCGAAGCGCCGGCCAGCATACTTGCCGACCGGCGCTCGATAGGCGCCCGTAGCTAGCGCACTGCGGCCATCTTGGCGATGATCGCGTCGGCGACCTGCGAGGTACCAACAGCGGTGGGGTCGTCCGGACGTGGCTTGAGGTCGTAAGTGACAGACTTGCCCTCGGCGATGACCGCCGCCATCGCGTTCTGCATGCGATCCGCTGCCTCGCGCTCGCCGAGGTGACGCAACATGAGCACGCCGGAGAACATCATCGCCATCGGGTTGACCTTGTTCTGCCCGGCGTACTTCGGCGCGCTGCCATGCACCGGCTCGAAGACGGCGTACTTGTCGCCGATGTTCGCGCCCGGCGCGACGCCCAGCCCACCGATCAGCCCCGCTGAGAGGTCGGAGAGGATATCGCCATAGAGGTTCGGCAGCACCAGCACGTCGTATATTTCCGGCTTCTGCACGAGTTGCATGCACATGTTATCGACGATGCGGTCCTCGAACTGGATGTCGGGATACTCCTTCGATACCTCCTGCGCCACCTGGAGGAAGAGGCCATCGGAGAACTTCATGATGTTCGCCTTGTGGACCGCTGTGACCTTGCGCCGGTTGTTGGCGCGCGCATAGTCGAAGGCGAATTTGACGATGCGGCGGCTGGCGGGGACAGAGATGTACTTGAAGCTGATCGCCGCGTCCTTCGAGAGCTTGGTCCCGGTCGTGCGCGCGATGAAGTCGATCAGCTCGTCCATCTCCGCCGAGCCGCGCTGGAACTCGATGCCGGCGTAGAGATCCTCGGTATTCTCGCGCACGATGATGAGGTCGATGTTCTCGTAGCGCGAGCGCAGACCCTGATAGGAGTGCGCCGGGCGCAAGTTGGCGTAGAGGTCGAGGCTCTTGCGCAAGGCGACGTTGGCGCTGCGGAAGCCCTTGCCCACCGGTGTCGTGATCGGCCCCTTGAGGCCTACCTTCGTCTCACGGATGGACTGGATGACCTCCTCGGGTAACACCGTGCCGTATTTTTCCAGCACAGCCAAGCCGGCGTCGCGCACGTGCCAGTTGAACTCGACGCCGGTAGCTTCCAGCACGCGGCGGGTGGCTTCGGTAATCTCAGGTCCGGTGCCGTCACCGGGAATCAGGGTCACGTCATACGGCATTGCAAGGCGCCTCCAGAAGCATCACAAAATCCACCCGCGTGAGAACCGTCGTTCTCGCGCCAACCACGAGCGGGGCGCCCAATCCTCACAGAAGAAGCAGCGGCGTGGGTCGCTCAACCTTGGATTATACACCGCCCCTTGGGGCCACGCCACCAGTCGCCTCAACTTCCCACAGCGCCGAGTGGGTGTTTCGCGGGCGCGCCTGCAGCTCGTGGATACTGTTGTGGGCAGGAACGCTTTTGCTCGGTGACGAGCAGCACGCGGCCATCCGCCAGCGGCGGGATGGTGACAGGCGTCGGCGCGAGCAGTTGCGCGCCAAGATGTGACGCAGCCTTTGTTCCGGCGGCGACCTCGTCCGCCAAGTCGCCCTTCTTCGGCGCGATGACACGCCCGCCGATGCGCACGAACGGGCAGCAGTATTCCAGCAGCGTTGGTAGCGCTGCCACCGCTCGTGCCGTCACCAGATCATAGCGCCCGCGATGATCTGGCTGGCGCGCAAACTCCTCGGCACGGCCAGTGAGGACGGTGATGTTCGCCAGGCCGAGCGCCGCGACCGCCTTCTGCTGGAAGCGCGCCTTCTTGCCCGTCGCCTCCAGCGAGGTCACGCGCCAGTGCAGCAACGCGATGGCGAGCGGGATTCCAGGGAAACCCGCGCCGCTGCCGACATCGAGCAGACGC
>DATAOM010000004.1:0-3771 GCA_036265775.1 Ktedonobacterales bacterium
AGGCCATCCAGGCCCCCGGCCGCAAGACCTTCTACTAGTTATTTCCTGTCCGTCACCCTCATTCAGGTAAAGTGTCGCACATTCACTTGTAAACTGCAAGTGATGCCAGGTTCGCCCGGGAGACTGTGGAAGCGTAGACCGAAGCCTCGGATTCATTCGGGTGGCGCAGGCGTCATCTGATACCGTGTCGCACCATATGTTGTAGTTTGTTGTCTCTTCAAGCCGCGATACCGCCGCGAGAACACAAAGCTATTTTGCAACGGCCATGATGCGACGGCGCTTTAGACAGGCGCTTCTGCGCTTTCATCAATGATGTTTATCATCCGGAACCGATTATGTTCTTGCTCTTTCACCATGAGCTGCAGCTCATCAGCAAAGGGACCACCGACCTTGCGAAGATGGTCAATTAGGCCAGTCAAGTCAAGATGGTTGAAAGCCCCAATAGCCAGATCGCACTCTAGCGCCTTTGTTCCCCCATACCATTTATAAGGCAGTCTATCGCTTGTGACGGAGACAAATCCAGCGCCCGCAGAAAAGAATTCATTTACTCTCCTTAAGAACTCGTCGCCATAACTCCCATAATGAAGAATCGCATTCGTCACCACACTCATGGCCTATCCCCCCATGGTCTCCAATGATACTGCGACGTGGCATATCGCTGTCATTTGTTGCCCCGTCGGGCCGCAAGTCTGCTGCTGGAGCAGAACGCGGTTCTACAGCAGTTTCACATGACAGAGTATGACAGCGACCGAGACGAACCCAGACCTGTTACTCGCAGTGCATCATGAGGCGAGGACAGTTATGCGCGTACGGCGAAGTAGGTGGCCTGGGGGTGCGGCACGACGATGGCGGCGGTGGACTGCTCTGGCACAAGCTGGTACGACTCGGTGAGCGTCACGCCGATGGCCTCTGGCACGCCGAGCAGGCGGAAGACGCGCTCGTGGTCGGCGAGTTCGGGAATCGCCGCGTAGCCCCAGCTATAGCGCCGCGCGCCCGACTCGCCCTCGCCTAGCCCCAGCTCGCGGTTGATGCGCGCGTTGACGTAGTCGGCCATCGCCTCGGCCATCTGTACGCTCAGCCCGTGCAGGAAGTAGGCCTCCGAGTAGTCGCCCGCCGCCTGTAGCTTCTCCGTCTCCACCGAGGCGCGCTCGCCCATCGTGACGACCTGGAAGCCCGCCACCGCAGGTGACCCATCCGCCGTGACGAAGTAGTCCGCCAGGCTTAACCGCTCGCCGTCGGGCTGGCGTGGGAAGGGGAAGCGCTCGATCTCGCGTGTCTGCGTCTCAGGGTCGAGCACAATCATGTCGTCACCCTCGACGCGCACCGGGAAGTAGCCGTAGACTGCCTGTGGCCGCAGATAGCGCCGCGTCCGCGCCTCGCGCAGCATGCGCTCCAGCCGCGGCTCGAACTGCTCACGCACCAGCTTCTCATACTCCTCACCGTGCGCCACACCACCCCAGCGCCCACGGAAGAGCGCGTTGCGGTCCAGACACGCCGCCACGTCCTCGACGGCGACGCGATCCAGCGCGCGCGGCCCCCAGAATGGCGGCGTCATCTTGGGCGCCGGTGGGACATTTGATTTCGCTGCGACGGCGACCGGTTCAGTGGCCTTGGCGGCGCGCTGGGCCTGCTTCTCGCGCGCGGCGTACGCCTCCTTCTGGATGCGCTCGATCAGCGCGGCGCGCTTGGCGTCCTCGGTAAGCTGGTCCATCAATTCCAGGCCCTCGAAGGCGTCGCGCGCGTAGAAGACGCCGGGGTCATACGGAGCCTCGCTGCCCTCGCCGCCGACGAAGAGGATGCGCTGGCCATACGCCCGATTGATCGCCGCGCCGCCGATGATGACCGGGATGCGCATGCCGCGATGGTGCAGTTCGTTGACGCAGAGCGGCATCTGCTTCGACGTGCTGACGAGCAGCGCCGAGAGGCCAATCGCGTCGGCCTTCACCTCCACCGCCTTATCGAGGATTGTGTTGAGCGGGACCTGCTTGCCGAGGTCGTAGACGGTGTAGCCGTTGTTGGAGAGGATGGTGTTGACGAGGTTCTTGCCGATGTCATGCACGTCGCCGAAGACGGTGGCCAGCACGACCTTGCCCTTGGTGTAGCCCTCGGCGCGCTCCAGATAGCGCTCCAGATGCGCCACCGCGCGCTTCATCACCTCGGCGGATTGCAGCACGAACGGCAGGATCAGCTCGCCCGCGCCGAAGCGGTCGCCGACATCCTTCATCGCCGGCAGCAGCACGCCGTTCAGCACTTCGACCGCAGCCTGCGAGAGGCCGGGGGTCGTCTCGCCGGTGAACTCTGGCTCGTCGGGCGCGCGGTCAGTCACGGCGGTGTCGATCAGCGCCTCGATGCCCTCCTTGCGCCGGTGCAGGATCTGGTAGTGGATGCGCTCGTCAACGCTCATTCCCGCCGTCGGATCGGCGACCTCCTCCTGCTTCTGCGCGCCGCCGTGCTCCTCGAAGTAGGCGATGAAGCGCGGCAGGGCGTCCTCGGAGCGGTTGAGCAGCAGGTCGTCGCAGATCTGGCGCTGCTCGTCGGGGATCTCGGCGTAGGGGGTGATGTGCGCGGGATTGACGATGGCGGCGTCGAGTCCGGCCTGGACGGCATGGTAGAGGAAGACGCTGTTGAGGACGGCGCGCGCGTGCTGCGCCACGCCGAAGGAGACGTTGCTGACGCCGAGAATGGTCAGGACGCCGGGCAATTCGGCCTTGATGCGGCGGATGCCCTCAAGGGTTTGCAGCGCGCTGTCGCGTAGCTCCTCCTGCCCCGTCGTGACCGGGAAGGTGAGCGCGTCGAAGAGCAGCGCCTCCGGCTTCAGGCCATACTCGCGCACGGCGAGGTCGTGGATGCGTTTGGCGACGGCGACCTTCTTCTCGATGGTCTTGGCCATGCCCTCCTCGTCGATGGTCAGGGCGACGACAGCCGCGCCATGCTCGCGCGCCAGCGGCAGGACCATGTCGGCCTTGCCCCGTCCCATCTCCAGGTTGATGGAGTTGAGGACGGCGCGACCGGGATACGTCTCCAAAGCCGCCTGCATCACGTTGGGCTCGGTCGTGTCGATCACCAGCGGCGCCTCGATGCCCATCTCCAGCTTCTTGACGGCCAGGCGCATCTGCTCGTCCTCGTCGCCACGCTCGGTCAGCGCCACCTGCACGTCGAGCACGTGCGCGCCACCGGCCACCTGATCGCGCGCGACCTGCAGCAGCGTGTCGTAGTCGTCGGCGAGTAGCGCCTGCTTCACCTTGCGGCTGCCCTGCGCGTTGACCCGCTCGCCCACCAGCAGCGGCGCGGGAACCTGCGTGAGCGTCGTCGCGGTGACGGCGGAGGCGACGAGCAGTTGCGTGCGCTGCGTGGTCTCGCCATCGAACTGGGCGAGGCGCTCCTGTGGGCGGCGCAACGCGGCGGGATCGAGTGAGTTGAGATGTTCGACGATGCGGCTGATGTGCTCAGGCGTCGTGCCGCAGCAGCCGCCGACGACGTTGACGCCGAACTCGGTGACGAACTCGGCCAGCGCGGTGGCGAGCGGGTCCGGCTGCATCGGATAGACGGCCTTGCCGCCGACGTTGAGCGGCAGCCCGGCGTTGGGGATTGTCGAGATCGGCAGCGGGATGTTCTCGGTGAGCCAGCGCACCGGCTCGCGCATGTGCTCCGGGCCGGTCGAGCAGTTGAGGCCGATCAGGTCCACGCGCAAGTTGTAGAGGATGGTGGCGGCGGCGGCGACATCGGTGCCGAGGAGCATGCGCCCGCTGGTATCCAGCGTCACCTGCGCCT
>DATAOM010000005.1:0-4073 GCA_036265775.1 Ktedonobacterales bacterium
CAGAGCAAAAAGACGACACCGCCCCACTTGAGCGCCTGATAGAGGATGGGACTATCATGTACCAGGCTGCCAAGTCCGAAGGTAACAAGAAACATCATCAGCCCCATCCCGGCGGCGACGCCGAAGAGGCCTGGCAGCCCGCGCAGCACGCCGACACTGGCGCCGGTAGAGGTTAGGATAAGATTGCTGGGGCCGGGCGTGATGGCGGCGACGAGCGCAAATAGGAAAAAGGCAATGGCTTGTTCCGTAGTCATGGCGAAGAAGCCTCCACATCCAACAGACCGCGAGGTCAGTCGTCATGGTTGGCAATCCTAGCAGCGCCAGCGGTGTTGGTCTTGAACGATCGTGCGCGGAGTCATCGTCTGACTGGATGCGCAGCGCGCAGCCGGAGCATGGCGTCGAGTTCCTAGAGGCGTGGTTTCATGGGCAGGCGTATCACAAACACCGCCACGATACGTACGGCATCTGTCTGACGACCGCTGGCGTCCAGGCGTTCGACTATCGCGGCGCAGCCGAGGTTAGCGCGCCGGGACAGGTCACGGTGCTGCACCCTGACGAACTGCATGACGGCCATGCGGGGACGGAAGAGGGCTTCGGCTACCGCATGCTCTATATCGAACCGGCGCTGATCTTTGAGGCAGTCCAGGCGATCTCTGGACGCGCCAGCTCGTTGCCGTTTGTGCGTACGCCTGTCGTGATCAACCCGAAGCTCGCCGCCGCCACCACTGGCGCGTTTCAGAGCACGCGCGAGCCGCTAGCAATTGATAGTCTCATCACGCAATTGGCTGAGGGATTGGTCGAAGCCGATCCTTCTTGTCGAAGGATCGCCCCTCCTCGGCGCTTTGACATGGCGGCGCTGGAGCGGGCGCGTGAATTTCTCGACGCGCAGAAAACGCGCGTCGTTCGCTCAGCGGAGTTGGAAGCCATAACAGGACTCACCCGCTACGAGCTTGCCCGCCAGTTTCGCGTGATGTGTGGGACCAGCCCGTACCGCTATCTGCTGATGCGTAGGCTAGATTTTGCGCGCGAACAGATCGCGCGGCGTCGACCACTGGTCGAGGTGGCGCTTGCGGCTGGCTTTGCGGATCAGGCGCACTTCACGCGTATGTTCAAGGCCACGTTTGGAGTCACGCCTGCGCGCTATGGCGCGTTGCGCGGATGAAGAACAAGCAGGAGCCAGGCGCTTTCACACCTGACTCCTCGATCTCATGCGCCTGATAGGGCGTTAGACTTGCTCGATGGGTGGCGCGTCGCGCCGTCCTTCAAGCCGCGCCTGCTGGCGATCGCGCAGGCGATCTCGGCGGTAGTCGTAGCCGCCCCAAGCCCTCCGACCCCACACGCCGAAAAGCCCTGGCAGAACGAACACGAGCCACCACATGTGCGGGTTCCAGAGAATGATCGCCACGAAAGCAGCTATCCCCGCGACGGTAATCACGACCCTGGCGAGTGCTTCTCCATTGTTCGTCCCGCTCGGCGCCGGAGGGGTGGCGGGACGCTGTGGCGCAAGCGCCTTGCTGCGCGCTGCCTGTTCCTGACGATAGCGCTCCAGCACGGAGTCGGCCAGGTGCTCGTCCATATCGGGGCTGACCTCGCGTCCAGCCTTGATCGCGGCCTGAATCTCGTTGCGTAGCGTCTCGTCGTCTTGTGGATACTGCTTGCTCATTCCCCGCTGCTCCTGACGCAAGAAGATATATCTTCTGCGCACATTGTATCTCAAAACGCAATTGCAACAACTGAGCGGGCGATTTTACCTCGCCATCCGGAGAACCTCCAGATCATATACGCGCCGGGCGCCTGAAGGTATCCAGTTTTTGCCTGCCATTTTCCTTGACATACCATCGCTAGGTATCGCATGATGCCCGTAACACGTATACAAGTTACATGGTATGGGTACTGGAGGAACCAATGTCGGGTCCGCTCAAACGATTGGGACAACGGCGGCGACCGCCGCTACGCAGGGAGGGTGAAATGAACGACATGTTCGAGAAGTTCACCAACCGGGCGCGCATCGTGATGACGCTCGCCCAGGATGAGGCGCAACGCCTCGGCCACAACTACATGGGAACCGAGCATTTGTTGCTTGGGCTTGTGCGTGAGAGTGAGGGCGTTGGCGCGTTGGCGCTCAGCGCGCTGGGTGTTCGTCTTGAGGATGCGCGCGCCGCCGTGTTGCATATCATCGGACATGGCGACCGGATCGTGGCAGGCGAGATTGGTCTGACGCCCCACGCCAAGAAGGTGATCGAGCTGGCGGTGGACGAGGCGCGTCGTATGGGGCATCACTACATCGGCACCGAGCATCTGCTGCTCGGATTGCTCCGCGAAGGTGAAGGCATTGCGGCAGGCGTGCTCGCATCGCTTGGCGTCAACCTCGAACGCGCGCGCGGCGCCGTCATACAGGCGCTGGCCAGTCATGGCGCGTCGGTTGAAGAGCTGCCAGCCCCATCCGCATCTGGGCCTAAGAGTAATGTCATCACCTGCCGGCTGGACGACGCGACGCTCAACGCGCTCGATATTCTCGTCGAGGCCGGCGTGCGCTCCACCCGCAGCGATGCGGCGGCCTGGCTGATCGGCGCGGGCATCGAGGCGCACCGCCCGCTGATCGCCCGTGTGACCGCCACCGTCGAGGAGATCCGCCGCCTGCGCGACGAGGCCCGGGCCATCGCCAGCGAGACACTGCCAGCCAAGAGCGCAGATGCGCCTGAGAATGGGGAGGCTGACCAGCCAGAATCCAAGGACGACCCAGACGCGAAGTGATCTCGCGGCCAGATCAGGCTAGCCGGTTGGTTCATAGCATTGGCGAGCGTGGAAACCGCGTGCTATGCTGCGAATCTGGCTCGCGATTGAAATCGCGCCTGTGGGCTGCCGCCGCAAAACCTACGCAGGCAGGTTCTCCTACATGCTACGTATACCTGTAGGGGCGCGACAGATTGCGCCCATCCCGTGATCACTTTTTCCGCCGCGCTCGTGAGAGAAAGGAGGCGCGACAAGATGCCCATGCTCTATCCTACCGACCGCGCCTCGCTGGAGCGCGACTGCGACATGACGTTTCTCTTCGGCACCGGACCCGGCGGGCAGAACCGCAACAAGGTCGAGACCGGCGTGCGCCTCGTGCATCGTCCCACTGGGCTGATGGTCACCGCGACCAACCGCCGCTCGCAGCACGCCAACCGCGAGGCGGCCTTCGAGCGCATGGCCGAGCGGCTCGAAGAGTTGCAGCGTGAGGTCGCGCCACGCGTCCCCACCGCGCCAACGACTGGCAGCAAGGAGCGCCGCCTGGAGTCCAAGCGCCGCGTCAGCGCCATCAAGCGCTCACGTTCTGCGCCGATCGATGACTAGCGCTCTGTCTGACAGCTATCTTTGCCTTGGCGCCCACATCTCCGCCTATGCATCGCGTAACCCTTCGCCCCCGCATCACGTGCGATGACCATTGATGGCGGTGGTCAACCGGCTATTGGTCCGCCGACTATAATGCACAGGAGCGTCGGCCCCGTGTGGCCGGGAAAGGTCATCACGGCAGCATATGTCAACGCAGCGTAGGCAGGTGAGCAAGGCGGCTGAGAGTATCTCCGACGCGCTCCATCACACGATCACATGGGCGCGCGATAGCCTGCGGTTGACGGAGACGCGGGCGCTGCTCGCCGTCTGCGCTGGCGCTCTCCTGCTCCACCTCTGGCCTCTCCAGGCGCTCTCGACCAGCTACGATGAGGGAATGTACTGGTCCTCGTTGCGCGCGATGGTCACAGGCTTCGCGCGCTACAATCCGCTCTTCCACTCCCAGCCGCCGGTCTTCCTGGCGAGCATCTATCCGCTCTATATGCTCTTCGGCCAGGCGCTGCCAGCCGCGCGTATCGGCGCCATGCTCTATGCTCTTGTCGCCATCGTGGCTGGCTACTTTGTCGGGCGCGCGCTGGGTGGACGCTGGGCTGGTGTGGCGACGGCGGCGCTGCTGGCGCTCAGTCCGCTCTTCCTGGGGACAACACGCATCCTACTCCCCGTCGCGCCTGCCCTCGCGCTGGGGCTGGTCGGGCTGGCCTGCGCGCTGGCGGCTCCGGCGCACACGGGTCAGCGGCGGC
>DATAOM010000006.1:0-7152 GCA_036265775.1 Ktedonobacterales bacterium
CGTGGTCGTTGGATTCGGATGCGTTCCCTGCGCGACGAGCAGCGTGCCAGTCTCAATCTGCACGTAGCAACTATCTGTAACACGCCCTGTAAAGTGATACTGCAGCACCGCGCTCCGTCCATGCGCGTGCTCTGGCACGAAGCTCTGGCGCGCCAGGCGCATGTAGTCCTCTATCGTCTCGATGGGCATTGGGTCGCTCCTGATATCGTCCAGAGTCGTCTGCTCTCTCCTCCCGCACATCCGGTCACTCATGCGCAATCGCTGTTTCGCTGGGCCGTTGGTCATCCTCATATCTCTTACGCCACAAGGCCATGGTACCATACCAATCAGACCGTAAACGCGCAGGGATGAGGCCAGGAAAGAGGAAGCATCTATGTCATCGCAAGCGACACGCCAGAGTGGGGCAGCCGTTGCGCTGGCGCGTGAAATCGCGGCAGTCGAGGATGAGTACCGCGACGCGTTACAGGCAGCGGCGCGTGACCTCCAGCCAACCAAAGCTGGCGCGGCGGCGGTGGAAGGCAGCGTGGCGAGTGGTCCACTGGTCGAGTTGAACCCTGATGCGGCGATGGCCATCCACACTCTTGAGACGCGGCTCGATCAGCTCAAAGAGATTCAGCAGTGGGCGAAGGTTGACCCACGCCTCCTGCGCTTCGCCGAAGGGCAAGCGACCCGCCACACCTCGGTCGCTGCCAGTTCGCCACAACAGCCGGATACGCCCGTCCAGCAAAGCGCTCCACGCCGGAGCGCGCTGACGCTAATCCTCATCGGCGCGCTGGCGTTGATTGTGGGGTGGCTGCTTTCGCTCGCTCTACCGGCGACCGTCCTGCTCGGACGCTAAAAGATGCTCTGCGGCGTGTGTCGCGCGCTGTTTTTCGGACCCCTGAGGGCTTCCTGTCGTACGTCATAGATCGCCCTGGCTCCGGTGAAGAGCACGACGAGGCTCACCACGCCCAGGACCGCCCAGGCAAGGATGTATTGGGAATCATCCTTCCGGCTGATCGAGCCTGCCCATCCCTGCGCCATGTAGACTAGCGCCAAAGCCGCCATGACACATAACGTGACACCCAACGCCATACCGACGATGCGTTGGTTGACCGTAGGCGGTAAGAACGCCCTGGCCAGGAAGCTGATACCGCCCGCGAGCGCGACGACTCCCAACAGCGCGATGAGCGCCAGATTTGGCCTGTGTCCCAGCGCTTCTGAAGGATTCATAAACAAGGGGAACCATTGATGCGCGGCGGCGTAGAAGATGAGAACGCTGCCAAGGCAAAGCGCGCTTCCGATGACGATATAGATAGTCCGGCGAGCCTGTGGCATCCCAGTCCTCCCTCAAGTGAGCCAGCCAGCGCATGGAGACTATTGCCTATACGTACCGGCGTTTCGTATGGTCGCTCATGTGAACCTGCTTCCTACGGGTTACCGCAGATGCCAGACAGCTTCCGCGGGAATTGCGCCCTCGCGCGCGACACGCTCCTCACGTTCCAGCTTGAGCAAATGCGCCTCGACGGAGAGCGCGGCGACGGGATGGAGTTGTGGGTCCACGTCAGTATAAATACGCGCGACCAGCATGGGAATAGTCGCCGGACCAGCGGCAAGGCCGTCGAGTACCTGACGCTCCCGCTCTTCCCGATGCGCCAGATAGTGTTCGAGCAGCGCGCGCGGTTCGCTTATATCTGGTCCATGCGCAGGCAAGATAACGTTCAAGTCGAGCGCGAGCAGGCGCCGCAGCGAAGCCATGTAGTCGAGCAGATCGCCCTCCGGTGGCGCGATCACCACCGTCCCAACGCCCGCGACCAGATCGCCCGCGAACAGCGCCCGCGCATTCTCCAACAGGAAACAGACATGATCGAAGCGATGCCCTGGCGTGTAGACGACCCGCAGCGTGCGCTCGCCCAGTTCCAGGACTTCGTCATCTTGTAGCGTTTGATCGACCACGGGAACGCCCTCGCGGCTCCACGCCAGGATCGGCGCGCCCGTCCGTTCGCGCAGCCCCGCCGCGCCCTCCATGTGATCCGGATGGCCATGCGTAATCAGTATCGCCTGCGCGCCGCCGTGCGCCGCCGTCAGATCGGTGAGCGCGTCCAGATGCGTGGCGATATCAGGTCCAGGATCGATCACCGCGCAGCCGCCTGTCGCACTGGTGACGACGAAAGAGTTGGTTCCTGGCCCGGTCATCAGGGAAGGATTAGGCGCCAGGGCGCGCAGAACGCCACGCGGTAGCGCCATCGGCGCGCTATCCTTCTCAGGCTCGACGCTCACTCTACGCTCACTCCTCGCCAGGCATCAGGATGACGCTGGCTCCCTCGCGTTCGACGATGCGCGGCATAATCGTTTCCGGCGTCACGGCCGCAAATCGCTCGTGCGCCCTGGCATAACTGGCGAATTCACTCAGATCGCGTAATTGGTGGATGGTGGCGAAGACGAGCGGAAATGCGCCAGACTCGAAGCCGCTGAGCGCGACCTCCGGCGCGATCCAGACACTCTCCGTCGTCTCCAGGTCGTCGTGCGCGGCGAGTTGTCCCTGCGGCGCTTCGGCGAGGAAGAAGTGGGTGTCGAAGCGCTTGGGCCAGGCCTCGGGCGTGATCCAGTGCGCCCAGTGCAGCAGCGCGTCGGTCAGCAGCGTCAGTCCTTCGCGCGCCACGATCTCGTTGAGCGTGATCTCCTTGCGCTGGAGCTGCGTGCGATAACTGGCGAAACGCTCGGCCTCCGCGCCAGTGAAGTCGAGCGGCTGATCGCCACGACGCGCCAACAGCACGCCCGCCTCCTCGAAGCACTCGCGGATCGCCGCCGCGCGAAAGCCGGTCCCAAGAGCGGTGGCGCTGTCCTGTGGGAGGGCCATCATGCTGGATTCGAGTGTGCGATCTTCCTGCTTGACCGTGCCGCCAGGGAAGACGAAGACATCGGGCGCGAAGTCGCTCTGGATGTGCCGCCGTACCATGAAGACCTCGATACCCTCTTTACCCTCCTCTATGACGTCGCGCAGCAGGACGAGCGCGGCGGATGGGCGCGGCGTGGCGGGAAGGTTGTCAGACATGTGGCGCGGCTCCTCCGGAACATCGGTCGTGCGGCAATCGTACCACAGGACGGTGTAGAAATACTCGCCCTCTCGCCTCACTTGATCGAGGTCTGGCACAGACGCGATAATCTGAAACCGTATCTTCCCGTCAGTTTGGAGCTTGCGCGCCATGAGCTATCTGCGCACGTCGGACCTGGCTAGAGCCGTCGGCGCCCACCCCAATACGGTGCGCCGCTATGTAGATCGCGGCATCCTGCCGCCCGTCGAGCGCAGCCCATCCGGCTATCGCCGCTTCACCCAGCGCCACCTCGACTGTATGCGCGTAGCGCGCCAGGTCTATTGCAACCAGTATCTCGGCGCGGCCATCTTCCAGTCTGGCGTGCGCATCATCCAGGCAACCGTCAGCGGCGACCTGCGCAGCGCGTTGGAACTTGCCCACAACCATCTGGCCCTCGTGCGCTCCGAACGCGCCCAAGCCGACGCAGCCGCCGCGCAGCTCGAACGCTGGGCCTTTGGCCCACCAGCCGCGGGCGCCACTCCGCCGCTCCAGATCGGGCAGGTAGCCCGCTTACTCGGCGTTTCTCTCGACATCGTGCGCAACTGGGACCGCAACGGGTTGATAGACATTCCGCGCGACCCCGCCAACGGTTACCGGCGCTATGGAACGCGGGAGATCAGCCGTCTGCGCGTCATCCGCATGCTGTCTCGCGCCGGATACAGCACGGCGGCCATCCTGCGCATGCTGAGTCAGCTCGACCGTGGCGAGACGACTGACCTGCGCCATGCCCTCGACACCCCTCGTCCCGACGAAGACGCGCGCCTTGCCTCCGACCGCTGGATCACCACCCTCGCAGACCAGGAGCGACGCGCCCACACAATCATCGCACTGATCGACGAGATGATCCAGAAGCAGGCGCGCGAGAACCGCTGATACACCTTGTTCGCTGCCTCAACCCTCCCTAACCACACCAGGGTTATAGGATGACATTGAAGATGGCGCCATTATCGCCATGCCCCTCTCTGATATCCCCGACTCTGGAGGTCAGATGGCCGAACATATCATCAATCACATCACCGTTCGCGGCGCTCGCCTGCACACCCTGAAGAACATCACCCTTTCGATCCCGAAGAACCAGTTTGTCGTCCTGACTGGTCTCTCGGGCTCCGGCAAGTCTACCTTCGGCTTCGACATCCTGCACCGAGAAGGACAGCGGCAGTACCTGGAATCGCTCGGCATGGTCCCCTTTGGTATGGCGAAGCCGCCGGTGGACTCGATCACTGGACTCTCGCCGACGATCAGCGTGGATCAGCGTCTCAGCAACCACAGCCCGCGCTCCACCGTTGGCACGGCCACCGACGTTTACACCTACCTACGTGTGCTCTTCGCGCGCCTGGGCCACCGCCCCTGCCCCACCTGCGGAAATGACATCCCACCCGCGTTCGACGTGTCTGACACGGACTGGGAGAGCGACACTACCTCAAACGACGATGGCGGCGCTCCGGAAGAGACGTTTCCCTGCCCACACTGCGGCGCGCCCGTGCCAGAGCTCAGCATGGCGCATTTCTCCTTCAACAAGCCCGAGGGAGCCTGTCCCACCTGCACCGGACTCGGCAGCGTCCACGAGGCCGACATCAATCGGCTGGTGGACGAGCGCAAGAGCATCCTGGACGGCGCCGTCTCTGGCTGGGACACTTTTCAGATCAACTATCACGCCGACATTCTGCGGGCGGCCGCGACGCACTACGGCTTCGCCTGGGATCTCGCGCTGCCGCTCAAGGACTGCACACCGCCCCAGCGCGACCTGTTGCTCTTCGGCGTGGAAAGCCCGCGCTTTCGCCGCCACTTCCCCACCATCGAGCCACCCCCCACTGTCCGTGGAGGACGCTTCGAGGGCGTCGCCACGAGTTTGTTGCGACGCTACGCCGAGCATATCAGCGCGCACGCGGGCGAGACGGGCTATCGCGACAAGCTGGAAGACTTTCTGGTCACCCAAGCCTGTCCTGACTGCGAAGGCTCGCGCCTGCGTCCAGAGAGCCGGGCGGTGACCGTCAATGGGCAGACCATCGTCGCGCTCTCGCATCTCTCGCTCGAAGGGCTGGGCGCCTGGCTGGATGGTCTTCCCGCTGTTTTTACCTCATATGAGCGGCTCGTCGCCGAGCCCATCCTGGCCAGCCTGCATACAGGGATCGGGCGGCTGCTCGAGGTCGGCGCTGGCTATTTGACGCTGGAGCGCGGGACGCCGTCGCTTTCCGCTGGCGAGGCGCAGCGCCTGCGCCTGGCGTCTCTGCTTGGCTCCGAGTTGAGCGGCGTCCTCTACGTCTTCGACGAGCCAACTATCGGGCTGCATCAGCGCGACACCCAACGCCTGATCAGCGTCCTGCGCCGACTGCGCGATCTTGGCAACACCGTCCTCGTCATCGAGCACGACCTCGACATGATCGCCGCCGCGGACTACGTGGTCGACTTCGGCCCCGGCGCGGGCAGGCACGGTGGACGAGTGGTCGCCGCCGGGACGCCAGATGAGGTCGCCAGCCACCCCGAGTCGCTCACCGGCGACTATCTGGCCGGACGAGCATCCATCCCGATCCCGCGCAAGCGGCGGGCGCCAGGCGCCAAGGCCATCGTCATCCATGGCGCGCGCGAGCACAACCTCCAGAACGTGACCGTGCGCCTGCCGCTGGGTCTGCTGACCGCCGTGACAGGTGTCTCTGGCTCCGGGAAGTCGTCGTTGGTCTTCGACATCCTCGACCGCGCCCTCCACGCGCGCCTGTATGGGGCCAGCGATCTCCCCGGCGAGCATGACGCCATCGAGGGCCTGGACTCCCTCGACAAGGTTATCGCCATCGACCAGGAGCACATCGGACGCCTCCCGCGCTCGAACGCCGCGACCTATTCCGACGCATTCACCCCGATCCGCGAAGCCTTCGCGTCCACCGCCGAAGCGCGTCGTCTGGGCCTTGCAGCGAGACATTTCTCGTTCAACGTCCCCGGCGGACGTTGCGAGCGCTGTCAGGGCGCTGGAGTTCTGGCCATCAAGATGCAGCTCCTGCCCGACGCAGAGGTGCGCTGCCCGGCCTGCCATGGCCGCCGCTTCACCCGTGAGACGCTCGCCATACGCTACCACGATCACGACATCTCTCAGGTCCTCGATGGCGCCGTCGAGGACGCTCTGGCGTTGTTTGAGGATGTTCCCGCCGCCTTCTCCCGGCTCAAGGCGCTCGCGGATGTCGGTCTCGGCTATCTCCAGCTCGGCCAGCCCGCCACGACGCTTTCGGGTGGCGAGGCGCAGCGCATCAAGCTGGCGAAGGAGTTGGGACGGCGCGCCACGGGACGCACGCTCTACCTCCTCGACGAGCCGACCACCGGCCTGCATCTGGCGGATACCGCGCGCCTCTTGGGCGTCCTCCAGCGACTCATGGAGGCGGGCGCCACCGTGCTGGTGGTGGAGCACAACCTGGAGGTCGTCAAAACGGCGGACTGGGTGATTGACCTTGGCCCGGAAGGCGGCGCGGCGGGCGGCAAGGTGATCGCCGAAGGAACGCCCGAACAGGTCGCTCAGATACCCAATTCTTTCACAGGTCAGGGCTTGCGGCGGCTACTCTAGCGTGTAGGCGCCAGCAGCGCAGCCAGCCATCGGGCGCGACCAGGGCGCTTATGGCGGTATCGCCCCTAGCGAGAGAGCGGTTGCGCCCCGACACATAGCGATCCAAGCAGATTCGATACCAGACGGATGGCGCGCACTACCCACAGTGCGATATACTGGCGCTTGTTTCAGGGAGGCAGATCACGGTGGAAGACCTGCTCTTAATCGTCTTGCATGCCGTTGCAGGAGCGACTCTATTTCTGTTCCATGTTTTGGTAGATATATTCGGCATCATGGGTGATTTGATCATCGGTCTGTTTCGCAAAGAGGATGATAACTCTGACTAGCCATTGAAAAGCAGTCTCCACGCCGCTAGTATCAGCGATAATGCATAGTCTTGGCAGCCGCAACCGAATACTGCGTGAAACGATCTGGCAATTCCTCCGATAGCCACATGAATGACACTGAATGCAACAACGCCCCCGGCGCTCATCCCTCTGTAGGGATCAGGCCAGGGGCGTGCGGCAGGTTGCGCTCGGAGGCTAGGAAGTC
>DATAOM010000007.1:0-14867 GCA_036265775.1 Ktedonobacterales bacterium
GCTATCAGGCCAAAGACCCGCGCTCGTGGGTGCTGCGCACGCATGCGCAGACGGCGGGCGTCTCGCTGACGGCGCAACAGCCGGACATCAACGTCGTGCGCGTGGCGTTGCAGGCGCTGGCAGCGGTGCTTGGCGGTACGAACTCGCTGCACACCAACTCGCTGGACGAGGCGCTGGCCCTGCCGACGGAGAAGGCGGCGCTGACGGCGCTGCGCACGCAGCAGGTAATCGCGCATGAGAGCGGCGTGACGAACACGGTTGATCCACTGGCTGGCTCGTTCTTCGTCGAGGCGCTGACCGACGAGACGGAGCGTCAGGCCGTCGCCTACATCGAGCAGATTCGCGAGCTGGGCGGCGTGCTGGAGTGCATCCGCAACGGCTTCTTCCAGAAGGAGATCGCCGAGGCGTCGTACCGCTTCCAGCGCGAGGTCGAGGCGAACGAGCGCATCATCGTCGGCGTCAACGGCTACGTGATGGACGAGGAGTTCAAGGTGCCAACGCTCTACGTGGACTCGGCTAAGGAGCGCATCCACCTCGACCGGCTCAACCGCGTGCGGCGCGAGCGCGACAACGAGCGCGTCGGCGTGACGCTGGCGGCGCTGAAGGACGTGACGAAGCGCGGCGAGAACACGATGCCGTTTATTCTCGACTGCGCGCGCGCCTACTGCACAATGGGCGAGATCATGGGTGTCTTCCGCGAGGTCTTCGGCGACTACACCGAGGCCATCGTCTATTAGCTCTCCATTGGTCGGGAGGTCTTGGTGGACGACAATTTCGCTCAGACCTTCCGTCGCCGACTGGCGGAAACTATCGCCTGGTGTTCGACCCGTCCATCGCTTGCTACAGCGCCGAAGCTACTTGCCATACAGCGTGCCACACAGCGCTCTGACGATGAACGCTGGCAGTGGGGACATGAGGAAGTTGTGGAGTTTCTTGCGCCTGTCCTGCGCACGCCTGAGCTAGAGCCACGCGGTTTCGAGTATCCAGCGACAGAAACCCAACGTGCGGAAATCGTGGAGCGCCTGGCCGAAACGCGCGCAGTGCTGCTCCGCGACGCTGGTCTCTATCCCACAAACTTCGATGGTGATCTGGCTGGCGGTCGCCTGTTGCTTTACGACCCTTGCGGTACAGATAGCAGTGGTGGCTCATGGGCTACTTCTAGCGGCCTCTTTGATGGAGAGGATGCTCCACCTTGGGATTGCTGGATCGCCTTCGTTCACCAGGAATTCAAGTGGCTACCTGATTGGCCACCGCGGCGACCTGAGTGGGAGACTTGCGTCGTCAGTTGGATACCGCCCACTCTGCTGGCTGTCGCGGAAGAGGGCATCCAGGGCGTGGTGATGGATTGTGTTATATGGGCTGACGATACTGGTATGCCCATAACGGGCTTACTGCGCGCCGAGGGATTGTTGCCATAGGTCAGTGTGATCTGACAAATAAGGTCAGGCCACTCATCATTGCTTCGCCCTGTCTGCCGCGTACTCGACGCCGCCCCACAGATGCTTGAGAAACAGCGGCTCGCGGTACGACTCGGCGGTGTGGCCGAGCGCGGTGTACCAGGCGCGCCCACCGTCATACTCGTGATACCAGGCGATGGGATGGTCCGCGCCCATTGTCCCACCGCTGTAGGTTGACTCGTCCACTGTCATGAGGACATGGACCTGCGAGCGCGGATTGGTGGCGAAGTTGTACCACTCGTCGGTGCGCGTCCAGCGGTCGGGCAGCCCTGCCGTCGAGGGATGCGCGTGATCCTCAACATGAATCGTCGCGGAGACGACGCCGGAGTGTTTGTTCTGCTGGTTGTTGTGCGCGCCGACGAGGCCGCCGTACCATGCCCAGCCGTATTCCGTGTCACTGGCTGAGTGAACGCCGACGAAGCCACCGCCCGCACGGATGTAGCGCTCGAACGCTGCTTCCTGCTGGGTGTTCAGCACGTCTCCGGTGGTCAGCAGGAAGATCACCACGTCGTAGCGGGCCAGCCGCTCGTAGGTGAAGAGCGTGGCGTCCTCGGTGAAATCCGCCCGCCACCCATGCTCAGACGCTAACTGCCGAAGCGCCGCCTGCGCCGCCGGTATCGAGTCGTGGCGGAACTCGGCAGTCTTCGAGAAGACGAGGATTGCCGGGGGACAGGCAGCAGTGTCATGAGAAGCCTCCTGGCGAGGAACGGCGACACATGCGCTCTGCGCCGTCGGGGTTGAACTGCCATTTCCAGCCGGCGGTGCGCAGCCAGCTATGAGGGTCGCCACGAGAGTAGCGCACAGGATGACAAGAACGGTGCGCTGCTCTCGCTTGCCCATCGCGCTACCCGTTTGCCCCCTCAGCCTGTTCGAGCAGCGCCAGTTGCTCAGCCAGGCGCGCCTGTACCGCGCGCTCGATCTCGTCAGCCTCGCCCTCGCGTCCCAGCCCATGCAGCACTTTCGCCTTCAGATCCTGCAAGCAAAAATCGTATGGGCGAAGCTCCAGCCCATGCTCGGCGAACTCCAGCGCCTTTGGGTAATCCTCCAGCGCGATCAGCAATTCCCCCATGCGTTCGTAAGCCTCGGCGCCATTGTCATCATCGCCACTCAGGTCAATGGCGCGCTTGATCGCTACTAACGCCTCGTTGTATTCGCCACGACGCGTATGCAGTGATCCCTTCACAGCCCAGTAGCCACTATGCTCTAGAGTGATCTCTGTCGCCGCTCCCAGTTGCACCTCAGCTTCCTCGTATCGCTCCAGTGAGACAAGATTATCCGCCCGATTGATAGTTGCTGACGGATGATCAGGGCGCAAAGCAAGGGCCCGATCAGTCCAGGCCAGAGCTCGCTCATATTTGCGCAGATGCGCAAGAGCAACACTTGCATTACTGGCGTAACCAGGCTTCCGAGGATTCAAGGCAGTGGCGCGAATGAAATGTATGTAGGCTTCTGCAGGGCGACCAAGGACCAGCAACGCAATGCCTACCTGATTCCAGTTGAGCGCAGTCTCTGGCTCGAGCGTCTTCGATTGCTGGCTAGCCGCAAGAGCCTCTGAGAATCGCCGCTGTTCCCTCAATATAAGTGTCCGAAGGCGCAACGAACTGGGCGAAACATCATGCTGCTCTAACTCACGTTCACTTGCCTTATATGCTTCAAGCGCCTCATTATGGCGTTTCAGCCCCCTAAGCGCTCGCGCTAATTGGAACCATGCATAGGGGTCCGATGGGTCAAGTTGCATCGCCTTGTTCGCAGCATAATACGCCCATTTATATTGATGGAGGTGGCGAAGCACGGCGCTCCGCATCGTCCAAAATTCTCCATTCTCCTGTTGCTCTGCCAGGACCACGTCGACTACTCTAAGCGCCTCGTCGTAGCGTTCGCTATCATTGAGACAAAAGAATGCGTTTCGCGCTCCAGTAACTAACCAGCCCTCGATTCGCATTGTGCGAGCAAAGGAATCCAGCGCCTCCTCATCGCGGTTAAGGCGCATTAGCGCAAGGCCGCGAAAGTTCCATGCCGCGCCACTATTGGCCCGATGCTTCAGCGCCTCTTCTGTCGCGCCCAGGCACTCGATATCTTCACCGAGGGTGTAGTGGACCGAGGCGAGCAGAATCCACGCCTCCAAGAGCGTCGGATCGCGCCGCGTCGCCTCGCGCAGCGCCTCCAGCGCTTCGGGATACTGCTTTGCCGCCACGAACTGCTTGCCGCGCTCGACGTAGCTGAAGGCGAACTTGCGCTCCTGTGGAGTTGCCATGGTTCACGCCTCCAGTCGCTCCTATAGCGGCAAGTGAAAAATGGCGCTCGATACAGCTTTGTACCGAACGCCATTCTACCTCATGTTAGCGACGCGCTCAGGAGTTGGCATCGTCCTTACGCGCCTGGCTATCGTCGAAGAGGTCTGGCGAGAGCAGGTCCGCCGCGTTGAGCGATCCCGTCGCTGGTCCCTCAGGTTCCGTCGCACTTTCTGGCGAGATCTGCTGGTCGACGACTGGTGGCTCTTGGCGCGATGACTGAGCGGTCTGAGTCGCGTCCATCGAAGGTGGCTGCTGCGCTGGCGCCGCGCCAGGAACGTTGGGATTCTGCCCCATCCCTGCTGTCAATTGCAGTTCTTCCGCCGCAGCCCGCGTCGCGTCGAGCGAGCCCACGCCATAGACGACGCCGCCCTCGACTGTGCGCAGCCCACGAGAGAGCCGGCCAAGCTCACGCGAAGCAACCTTGAGCGAGCGATATTCCTGCGCCAGATTCTTCGTCAACTGGCCCAATAACTGGTACAGCTCGACGAGTTGCTGTGGCGCCGATCCTGGCTGAACCATGGGTGTCTCCTGCGGCGCCTGCGCCTCAGCGCCGCGCTTGCGGCGACCCTTGCTCTTACCCTCGCTCTCTTTCCCGCTCTCATCCAGCGCGTCCACCTTGATGGTCAGCGGCGCGATGTGCGCCTCATCGGCGTTGACCGGATCGAGCGCGGTATACTCGCCCGTCGCCCCAATGATGTCGTACCCCAGACCCTCGAGGTCCTCTCCACCCTGGTCCAGGCCATCCACCATGAGGTCACGATCTGGTTCGGGGCCATCTAGGGTCTGTCTGAGGTCCGGAGGCAGCGCATCTCCGATCACCGCGCGCGCCTGTGCGGCGGCCTGATGGGCGCTGCGCGCCACTGGCAATATGTTGTTCATAGCGGCGACCAGCGTACCAGCGATCTGCTTGACGCTGCCCATCTCGTCGGTGATGTTGTTCAGCCCTTCAACGCCCTGGCTCGCCGCTCCGACGACCCCTTGCGCCATCTGACTTAACCGTGCGAGACGCTGGCTATGTTGCGCCTGCACGTGACTCAGCGCGACGATGACACCGCTAAGTGGCGAATTGACTGGCGGCTGGCCCGACATCGGCGTGATACCGGAGCCATCGGTCATACGACTGATGATCTCCATGATCTGGCGGAGAAGGTCCGAGACATCTCCGCGCACCTGGTCAGAGTTGAGCAGGCCCTCGACCTGATTGAGCAGGAGGTTGAAGCTGCGCATCAGGTCAACCAACTCCCCGTCGATCACCTGCACACGCGTCGAATAGCTGCCAGTGAGCACACGGGAGATCGCGGTCTGCAACTCGTGCACGCTCTGGTTGATGCGCTCCTGCTGCTGCGCGATGCGCATGTTGGTCTTATCAAGCTGCGCCAGCGCGAACTTCTGCTCCTGCGAGCGCTGGGCGTCGCGCGCGCTCTCGTCGATGAACACCGCCAATAGCCACGCGATCAGACCAGACATGCCCTGCACGACCAGCGGCGTTACCGTGACCTGATACGTCGCCGCACTCAGGCTCGGACCAATGGACTCTCCCGACAGCGCCAGCGCTAAAATGACCGAGGTCGCCGTCACCGCCGCGGCGATCGCGGCGATGCCAAGCGTCAACTCAGGCGAAAGAAGCAATCCGGCCTCCAGGATGGAGGCGACCAGCAAGAACGAGATGAATCCAGTCTGGATGGCGCGATCCGCGCTCGGCGTCAGCGCAGTAAAGATGGTGAATGCCGCCACGACCAGCCCACCGCCGATGACCAGCATGTAGGCCGCAACGGTGTCGTTGTTGAAGAGGCGGCTGGCGGCGAGCGCCAAGAGGTCGACGACGATCGCTATGCCGAGAAATGTCAGCGGCGCGATCGTGATCTGCGGACTGAGGTAGCCTGGAGCGATCGCCAGGAGGAGGAGGACGTGCGCAAAGACAAGAATGCCGATCACCCGGCGGCGCTGCTGGCGTCGCTCGCGTGTCGCGGCGAGCGTCCGTTTCACCTCCTCGTTCAGATTCGGACGCGAGGCAGGGCCGTAGCTCGCCATCGGGCGATCTGTCAGCGGACGGCTGGGGACAACCTGTTGGCGCTCAGTCATGGGGCGGTTGGCTGAGGGGACCATGCCAAGCGGGCCAAACACCCCCATCTGGCTGGGGTTCTCGGCGGGATGCTGCTGGGCATCCCAGGGATAATTACCCATATAATATCCACGCTCAGGCGCGGCGCCGGCTGGCATTCTGCGTCCTCGCGCGCCTCCTTTGGCGGATTCCTCGCGCTCGTGATAGCGGGGATTTTCGACGAGCAACGAGATGTGGTTGGCAAGCCGGAAAAAGCGAGGGCAAATGTCACGCCCCGGCTGCGGATAAGCGCGACCCATTGTATGCGACCGCTCCCAGAGTGGCAAGAGGGCGCTTGACTTTCAAAAGGCGCACAAGCCGCCATGCTTGGGGCGCAGGGCTGCTTCAACTTGACCCTCGTGCGGCGACGCATAGTACTTTCAGCGCCACCCTGCCGTCCTATGGCGCCGAGTAGCGGCGGCGTGGCGGCCCAGAGACGATGGGATGCTATTCGATCGCCAGGTTTATCTCATGACGTTTGATGCGTTAGAGCGCACCTAATGCGCCTAATACGAAGCGCTGGAGACCTCAGCGCATGGTGTCGTTCATGCTGTCATTCTGCTCATGCTGTGGAGGCACGGTGACTATGGCGTCAGTGGCAATGATCTCGCTTGATGTGCCAACAGGCTCAAGTTCAACAAGATGAAAGACGTGGGCGCTCGGCATGATTGCGCCCGATTGATAGTGCGCTTCGAGCGCCTCATGACTTTCCCAGATCGTCAGGACGCGCCAGGTGGTCGGCTCTTGGGCATCTCTCGTCAACAGACTTTGGACAACGCCTGACGGATGATTAGTCATTGCGTGATTGAAAGCGCGGATCAGTCTTGATTCGAGTTCCGGCGCTACCTGGGCCTCCATCGTGATCAGAATCATTCCCACGGTATCTCCCCTCCACAAATCGCCGTCGCCGCCCATGCTACAAGGTCGCCGCTGCGCGTGTCAAGCGAGGCGTAAGCGCATCTGTACCGCGTCAGCGCGCAGTTCAAACCGCTGAGATGTCGTGGCCGACGCAGCGCCGTTCAACTCGCTTGACCCCTGTGCAATCTGAATGCTAGCATGACCGCCAGTGGCGCTGCGTCTGAAAAGCGCTCGGCGTGCGTACGGCGAAGATGGAGGTAGACCAGCATGGCTCGCTATGTCATGGCGCTCGACCAGGGGACGACCAGCTCGCGCGCGATCCTCTTCGACCAGAATGGGCGCGTCGCACACGTCGCCCAGCGCGAGTATCCACAGATCTTTCCCGCGCCCGGCCTCGTGGAACATGATCCGGAGGCCATCTGGTCCAGCCAGCTAGGCGTCGCGCAGGAAGTCATGCAAAAAGCGGGCGCATCGCCAGCGGATGTCGCCGCCATCGGCGTCACCAACCAGCGCGAGACGACCATCATCTGGGAAAAGGCGACAGGCAAGCCCATTCATAACGCCATCGTCTGGCAGAGCCGCCTCACCGCGCCCATCTGCGACGACCTGATCCGCCGTGGCCTCGCGCCCACGATCCGCGACAAGACCGGCCTGGAAGTAGACGCCTATTTTTCCGGCACGAAGATCCAGTGGCTGCTCGACAACGTCCCTGGCGCGCGTGAACGGGCCGAGCGCAGCGAACTGCTCTTCGGCACGGTAGACACCTTCCTCATCTGGCGGCTGACAGGCGGCGCGGTTCACGTGACCGACTACTCCAACGCCTCGCGCACGATGCTCTTCAACATCAATACGCTCGACTGGGACGACGACCTGCTGCGCGAGTTGCGTGTGCCGCGCGAGATCCTGCCACATGTCGTCCCCTCTAGCGCGGTCTATGGCCAGACCGAGGCCAGCCTCTTCGGCGCTCCGATTCCCATCGCCGGGGACGCGGGCGACCAGCAGGCCGCTACCTTCGGCCAGGCGTGCTTCACGCCAGGCACGGCGAAGAATACCTTCGGTACCGGCTGCTTTCTGCTGCTCAACACCGGCGACCAGCCGCGCGCCTCGACCAACCGCATGCTGACGACGATCGGCTGGGGGCTGGGAGCGCCGGAGCGGCCACAGATCACGTACATGCTCGAAGGCAGTGTCTTCGTGGCGGGCGCGGCGATTCAGTGGCTGCGCGACGGGCTGGGCATTATTCAGAACAGTGTGGATGTGGAGCGGCTCGCGCGCGCGGTCCCCGACGCGGACGGCGTCTATGTTGTGCCAGCCTTCGTCGGGTTGGGCGCGCCGTATTGGGACGCCCGCGCGCGCGGCGCGATCTTCGGGCTGACGCGCGGCTCGACGGCGGCGCATGTCGCCCGCGCGACCCTCGACGCGATGGCCTACCAGACGCGCGAACTGCTGGAGGCGATGCTGGCCGACGCAGGTGAGCCGCTGCAGACCTTGCGAGTGGATGGTGGCGCGTCGGGCAACGACCTGCTGATGCAGTTCCAGGCGGATATTCTCAACGTCACCGTCCAGCGGCCTGTCGTGCGCGAGACGACGGCGCTCGGCGCAGCCTATTTGGCGGGCCTGGCGGTGGGCTTCTGGCGCGACCAGGCGGAACTCGCAGGCCACTGGGCGCTCGACCGCGAGTTTACTCCAGCGATGCCCGCCGAACAGCGCGACCGGCTCTACGCCGGCTGGAAGAAGGCGATCAGCCGCGCCCGCGAGTGGGAAGACGCCTGAACATATGCCATGTATCAAGCGCACTGTATAGGTGATGAATCGCTCGCATCAAATGACAAGAAGATGTCATTGACAGCATGAGTTGCCCTCGTGTCATCGGTGGGATATACGAGTGAAATCACAAACTCAGCGGTAGACGAGAACACTCGCCATTGAGTCGTACCTTGGACAATAATCTTGTAGGCAGGTAACCCATCCAATGTGGCCGTGAGTTGCTCGCGCTTCATGTAATCGCAGCGAGATTGCTCATCGCTTTGAGTCCGATAGAGGCGGTTTCAAAACGCTCAAGCTATACGATTACAGGTCACTTCAATGTGAAGAACTGAGCGCGTCTCGCACCAGTTTGGCGCGCTGCGGATCGATTTTCTCCATCACCTCAAGCACCGGCTCTCGTTCTAATCCGCTCGTCACGCGCGCCTCCTGAGCGAGCAGCCAGAGCCCCTGGCGCACCTGATCACGGCACCGCTCCGCCAGGGTCGGATCGTCGTCAGATTCGCCGTTGAGCATAAAGCGAATGAGCTCGATGATCCAGTTTCTGACCAGGCGGGGACGATCGTCGGCGAGCGCCGCCATCAAGGCGTATATGGTCGCTTCAGCGGCTCCGTACAGGGTATACTGGGCGAATACCTTGTTCTCGAACCGCCACCAGACTTGGAAGGCCTCGTCCTCCGTCGTGATGCGAAATAGTGCTAGCAGGGCGGCTGGGAGATCATCGGCAGTTCTCCCTCCCGAGGTCTCGAGGGTGTGCCAGTTAACTTCCGCGATCGCGCGCTCACCATACCCCATCGTTAAGGCTCCCATGCCCTACCAGCCGCACTCGAATTGCCTGCGGTGTTGCTATTCGCTGACACAAATATGCGGCGCTATTCATCCTCTTCGCCGTCAGCGTCGAGGTCAGAATCGGTGTCAGGCGTAGATGTTGGGTCGCTCGGCATGACCCAGCCGCGCTGACGCCAGATCTCGTAAAGCGCAACCGATCCCGCCATCGCGGCGTTGAGCGACTCGACATGCCCACGCATCGGCAACTTGATGAGCACATCGCAGTGCTCGCGCGCCAGCCGGCTGATGCCCTTCGCCTCGTTGCCGACGACGAGCGCGATCGGCCCGGTCAGGTTCGCCTTGTCGTAGGTCAGCTCAGCGTCCTCCGAGAGACCCACACACCAAAGGCCGCGCTTCTTCAGGTCGTCGAGCGTGCGCGTGATGTTTGTGACGCGCGCCACCGGCACGAACTCTACCGCGCCCGCCGAGGTCTTGTCCACCGCTGGCGTCAGCCCCGCCGCGCGATGCTCCGGGATGACGACCCCGTGCGCGCCAACCGCCTCCGCCGTGCGGATCAGCGAGCCGAGGTTCTGCACGTCCTGGATGGCGTCCAGCACGAGCAGCAGCGGCGCCTCGCCCTGTTCTTCAGCGCGCGCCAGCAGGTCATCCACCTCGGCGTACTCACGTGGCGCGGTGAGCGCCATCACACCCTGGTGGTTGGCGTTCTTGCTCAGGTCGTCCAGCCGCCGCCGCGAGACGATCTCGACCGGGACGCCGACCCGCCGCGCCTGATCGAGCACCTGCGTCATCGCAGGATCCTGTGGTCCCTGCGCGACCATCAAGCGATGCACGCGGCGGCGCGAGCGCAGCGCCTCGAGGACGGGGTAGCGCCCCCAGATATATTCGGCCATGCTCGCTCTGCCCTCTCATCGCGCCAGCCTCGCGGCGGCTAGTTTTCCCGCACGGTCCAGGTCGGACCCTGCGGCGTATCTTTCACGACCACATTGTACTGCTCGTCGAGCAGACTACGGATGCGGTCCGCCTCGGCCCAGTTGCGCGCAGCGCGGGCCTCGGTCCGCTGCCGCAGGTAATCCTCGATCTGCGCGATGGCCTCGGCGTCGGGTCCGGCGACCTTGGCCTCGGTGTCCACCAGCGCGATGCCCAGTACGCCGGTCAGCTCGTCCAGCGTCTCCAGCCCCGCGCGCAGGGCGTTGACCGCCTCATCTGACAGCGTCTCACCCAGGCTGTGCGCGAAGTCGTTGATGTCGTGCGTCAGCTCGTCGATCTCGCGCAGCGCGCCCGACGTGTTGAAGTCGTCGTCCATCTCCGCCAGGAAGCTGGCCTTGATCGCGGCGAGACGGCCGGTGAGCGCCTTTGCAGCCTCGCTGTTATTCTCATCCTGCGTTGTGGCGTTCTGTTGCTCCTCGGCCCAGGTCAGCAGCCGCTCAACCGTCGCGCGCGCGTCGGCCCAGCGCCGCCAGCGCACTACCGAGGCGTTGAGTTGCTCCGGCGAGAAGACCAAATTGGCGCGATAATGCTGCCCCAACAGATACGTGCGCAGGGCGGGCGCGGGAATCTTATCGCCGTCCAGCACGGAGCCGATGGTGACGAACGCGCCGGAGTGCGCCATCTTGTCGTTGCTGAGGCTGAGCATGCCGTTGTGCAGCCAGTAGCGCGCGAACGGCGCGACGCCGGTATAGCTCTCGCTCTGCGCGATCTCGTTCTCGTGGTGCGGAAAGATCAGGTCCGACCCACCACCATGAATATCCACCTGCGGACCAAAGATCGCCGTCGACATCGTCGAGCACTCGATATGCCAGCCCGGCCGCCCGCGGCCCCAGGGACTCTCCCACCACGGCTCGCCCGGCTTGGCCGCCTTCCAGAGCGCGAAGTCGCGTGGATCATGCTTGCGTTCGTCCGGCTCGATGCGCGCTCCCGCCAGCATCGCATCCTCATCGCGCCCGGAGAGCTTGCCATACGTTGGGAAGCTCGGCACCGAGAAGTACACATCGCCGTCGAGGGCGTAGGCGTGGCCGCGCTCGATCAGTCCTTGCACCATCTCGATGATTTGCGGGATGTAGTCGGTGACGTAGGTAAAGACATCGGCCCGGCGCACGCCCAGCCGGTCCATGTCGCGGAAATACGCCTCGGTGTAGCGCCGCGCCGCGACGGACGGCTCGATGCCCTCACGCTGGCCCGCCGCAATGATCTTGTCGTCGATGTCGGTGAAGTTCTGCGCGTACTTGACTGGATAGCCGCGATACTCCAGATAGCGCCGCACCATATCGTCTACGACGAAGAGCCGCCCATGTCCCAGGTGCGGATTGTCCTTGGGCGTCAGGCCGCAGACATACATCTTGACTGGCAACTCTTCGACGGTGAACTCTTCTTTGCGTCCGGTCTCGGTGTTATAGATCAGCATCCGCTGTCTCTCTTCCTCTCAAATGCTGCGGCTTCCGCGTGCGCCTGCGCTTAATGATTTAGGGCGCATCGAATCTCTGGGCGCGACGAACCGCCGTTGTGGTTCTATTCTATCGTACAGGAGTCGCCCGCCCAGCCGAGCGTGGCCTCGCAAAATCGCGCCAGCGCTCATCTCAGCGGCGGGCGCGCATACACATTGGTGAGAAAAAGGTAGCGTGATATTGAGATTTCATCGATCCAGCGCCCAGATGGTCTGACATACGTGCTATGCTCCAGCCAAGAGAAATCTTGCCTCATTCAGCGTGTAGTATGCGACAGTCTGGCCTGTTGAGTCAAGCGGCCATGAAGAAAGCGTAGCGCATGCCACAGCTTCAGTCAGTCGAGATTCCCGCGCCGCACGGCTTCCTCGAAGGGCTGCTGCGCATGCCGGATAACCTGCCCGCCGCTGGCGCCCTGCCGCGTATGGCTGCCGTCATGTGCCACCCACACCCCCTCTACGGTGGGACGATGCACACCAAGGCCGTCTTCCGTATCGCGCAGGCGCTGGTGGACCTCGGCTTCCCGACGCTGCGCTTCAACTTTCGCGGCGTTGGCCGCAGCACTGGGAGCTACGATCACGGACGTGGCGAGCGCGACGATGTGCGCGCGGCGCTCGACTATCTCGCGGACGTGTTTTCTGGCGTCCCACTGGCGCTAGGTGGCTTCTCGTTCGGCTCCTGGGTCGCACTGCCCGTCGGCTGCGCCGATGCGCGCGTCATCCAGTTGATCGGCGCGGGCGTGCCACTGGCTTCGTTGCCGGTGGACGCGCTGGCGGGCTGCGCGAAATACAAGCTGATTGTGCAGGGCGAGCGTGACCAGTACGGGCCAAAAGACGAACTCACGCTCTGGTTCGCCGGCGTGGCCGAGCCGAAGGACCTGCGCATTGTTGAAGGCGCTGACCACTTCTTTACCGAACGGCAAGCGGAACTGGTTCAGGCTGTGACATCCTATTTCCAGGACGGCCGCTCGGCGCTTGGCGCGCTGACGTGATACCCATGGGCGTGTAGCTCCGTACTCTTCGTAGAGGCGCATGAGGATCGGTATGTCAGACGACGCCAGCGGCAAGGGGCAGCGCACAAAAGCCGCCACGCCACGCATGCGCCTGGGAGCAAGTGGCGAACGGCTGGCCGCTGGCTGGCTGGAGGCGCGCGGCTACACGATCGTCGCCACGAACTGGCATTGCGCCTATGGCGAAGCTGATCTGATCGCCGAGCGCGCGGGCGAACTGATCTTCGTCGAGGTGAAGACGCGACGTGGCGACGCGCTTGGCGCGCCAGAGGAGGCGGTGACGGCGGCGAAGCAACGCAAGCTGATCGCCACGACGCAGACGTATCTGATGGAGAATGGAATCGAAGATCGCGCGTTTCGCATCGACGTGATCGCGGTACAGTTGACGCCTGCCGGGCGGCTGGTCGAGATCCGGCATTATCCGGCGGCGGTGGCGCTCGAAGACTAAGAAGATGGAAGTGGACAGGAGTGAGCAGAATGGAAGACCTGTTTGAGAGTGCGAAGCGCGCCGCCTCGAACGCGGTCGAGCGGGCGGCATGGGAGGCCGACAAGCTGCGCCGGGTGAGCGAGCGCCAGAAAGAACTCGAACTCACACGACGTGAGCGCGCGGCGATGATGGAGCAGCTCGTGGCGACGGTGCGCGACCTGGAGGCGCGCGGGCAGATCACGCAGCCGCAGCTCAAGTCGCTGGCGGAGCGGCTGGCCACGCTGGAGCGCGACCTGGCGAACGGGCAGTCCGACATCCAGGCGATCAAGAACGAGACCTACACACCAGGCAGCGTGAGCATCAGCGTCCAGCGCAAGGGCGCTCCGCAACCCAACTCCGGTGGCTCGACCTTTCCGTGCCCCACCTGTGGGCGTCCCGTGCGCTCCAGCGCCGCGTTCTGCTCGGCCTGCGGCGCGCGTCTACATTGACATTGTGCTGATTCTGGCGCGACATGCTGCGGTATAATGTCCTGTGCTGCGGCGCATGTGGCGCTGCGGCTTGAATCAGGCGAGGGCGATGCGCGGCATGACGGCGGAAGACGAGACCAGCGAGACGGATGTGGCGCCCGTGATGCTCACGAGCGCGAGCGTCGAGCGCACCCATGCGCTTGGCCGTGCGCTCGGAGAACTGGCGCGGGCGGGCGACGTCGTCCTGCTCGAAGGAGAGCTAGGCGCCGGCAAGACTGCCTTCACCCAGGGCATCGGCCAAGGATTGGGCGTCGCCGCGACGATCAACAGCCCAACCTTTACCATCCTCAAGGAGTATGAGGGACGTCTGCCACTCTATCACTTCGACTTCTACCGGCTAGATGAGCCTGATGAGTTGTATGAACTCGGATTTGAAGACTATTTTCGTGGCGGCGGCGTCTGCGTCGTCGAGTGGGCTGAACGCGGCGAGTTCAAGGACGATGAAGAGCCGGTCTGGGATGGCGACTGGCTGCGCGTGGCGTTGAGCATCACCGGCGAGGATGAGCGGACGCTCGCATGTACGGCTGAGGGCGCGCGAGGGCAGGAGTTGCTCGCGGCGTTCCTCAGCGTGACGAGAAGCGGAGACTAACGATTTATGCTCCTCGCGCTCGACACCTCCACCAACACCGCCAGCATCGCCCTTGTGCGCGACGAGCGCCTCGTCGCCGAGCTGACCTGGGACGTTGGTCAGCGTCACAGCGCCGAACTGCTGCAACGGCTCGACTGGCTGCTGGAGACGGCGGGTGCGCACCCCTCCGATCTCACGGAGATCGCCGTCGCCACCGGCCCTGGCTCCTTCAACGGCGTCCGCGTCGCGCTGACCGTCGCCAAATCGCTCTGCTTCGCGCTCGGCGCGCGGCTCGCCGCCTGCTCCACGCTCGATGTCGCGGCGTGGGGGTACGCCAGCGCTGGCGATCCCGTCTGGGCGCTGCTCGACGCCGGGCGTGGCGAGGTCTACGCCGCCGAGTATCCATCTCCATCCACCGATCCCGTCAACTGGTCTCCAGTAGATGACTACCTTGTCCTGACGCCACAGGCGCTTGCCGAGCGTATCACAGGGCGAGCGCTCATCTGTGGCGAATGGCGCGCGGAGACAGAGACGATCTTGCGCGAGGCGTTGGGCGAGCGGGCGCGCTTCGCATCACAACTCTCCACACGGCGCGCGGTCTGGCTCGCGGAACTGGCGATGGCGCGACTGCGCAG
>DATAOM010000008.1:0-19642 GCA_036265775.1 Ktedonobacterales bacterium
GGCTCGTTCCGAACGAGCGCCGCAACCTGTGGCATGCACAGAGAAGGAGTGGTGGAGTGTTGACGCTCCGTGGGTATGTCGATCTGCCACCGCCAACAAGCGACGGGACGAGCGAGTTTGACCATGGCGATGTCCACCGCGCCACTGGCCGTGTGTTCGTCGCGCATACTGCTGCGAACACCGTTGAGGTAGTTGATGGCCTCACCGACAACCATCTCATGACCATTCCTGGATGCCCGGAAGGCAGTGGCGTGCTGTGCGCGCAGGAAGAGAATATTGTCTTCGCTGCAGCGCGTGGCGCAGGAAAGGTCCTGGTCATCGAGGCGCGCTCTGGGCGAACGCTGCGCGAGATCCCCGTCGGCCCGCGACCGAACGGGCTGGCCTGGGACGCCGATCGCAGGCGTCTACTGGTGGCGGATGTGCAAGAGAATCAAGCCCTGCTCCTTGCCCCGCTCGGTTCCTCCGAAGCGACGCCAGAGCAGCCTGTGCAGGTCGTTCCGCTCCCCGGCCGACCACGGTGGTGCGTATACGACGATACGCGCTCCCACTTCCTCATCAACATCCGTGAGCCTGCATGTATCGCGGTCCTCTCGGCTGAAAGTGGTGAGCAGGTAGCGCTATGGCCCATCTCTGCGGCAGGCCCCCACGGCCTGGATCTCGACGCTGCAGGCGGTCGCGCCTTGGTCGCCTGTGACGCTGGCGTCGTGGTCGCGCTTGGTCTGGACGATGGGCGGGAGGTCGCTCAGACGCCTATCGCTGGCGCGCCTGACGCCATCTGGTATAACGCGCGCCACGAACGGCTGTATGTCGCGATTGAACAGCCGGGCGTGGTCAACGTGATCAATACCCAGGTCATGGCTCTAGAGGAAGAGATCGTCACCGAACCTGGCGCGCATACGACGGCGTTCGATCCCGACCGCCAACGGCTCTATGTCTTCCTCCCCACTTCGTGCCGCGCAGCCATGTTCGACTGCGACCCGCCGGATGGCGTATCTATGCGGCGCAGGGAAGCTTGATCGGACTACTAGGAAGAGAGCCGATTGGAAGATGAGGGTGGGGCGTCTGCTCCTGGAACGGAGGCGCACTGAACGCGACGTGGAGCCTTGGCGCTGATGTGACAGTTAGCTCAACCTGTGGGCGGAATAGTCGCCCACAAGGCAGACCATTCCAGGCAAGAAAGTGGCAAGATCATGAAGTGGATTACCCGCGAGCATGTGAAGGTGGATCGAGTGGCCTGTCCCTGGCTCATCAAGAAGTTCGTGGATAGCGACGCCGAGTTCCTCTTTGTTCCAGCCGATCAGGTGATGGCGATCGCAGAGCGCGAGGGAGCTATCCCCTACGACGTGAAAGACGTGGAGCTTGGGCATCATGGCAAAGAGTGCTCCTTCGAGGCGATCCTGAAGAAGTACCAACTCACCGAGGATCCGGCGCTGGTCCTGCTGGGCAAGATCGTCAACGGCGCGGACACCGACAACACTCTCTGGAATCAGCCCGAAGGCGCCGGGCTGGAAGCCGTCGCAGAAGGATTCCGTCACCTCGGCTATGCCGACGACCACGAGCAGAACGCCGCCGAGTGGATCGTCTACGACGCCCTCTACGCCTACTGCCAGGCCATGGTGGCGCAGGGAAAGCCCGATGGCGCGTTTAAGTAATTGAAGCAGGGCGCTGGGATGAAGGGATGGGCGGCGTGCGCGGCGATGATAGAGAGAGTCGCGGGTGGCAGAAGCGAGACTCACAGGCGCGTGGCCCAAACTCGATGAGAGGGATGGTCGGGCGCCGTGGCGCGCTCCTTGGGCTGGTCGCGCTTGGCACGCTCGTGGCCATCGTTCTTCTTACCGTGTGCCTCACCTCGGCGCTCATCCCGCTGCTCACGCAGGTCTTGGCTACGGCTCCCTCCGCAAGCCCTTCTGTAGTGGCGACTCAGCAGGCGACCGCGATACCCGCTACAGAAACTGCGACTGCGGCATCTGGAAGCGCCGACTGGGACACCTTCACCCTCTATGATGGCGGCTTCCGCGTTGATGTACCGGGGGTGCTTGGCTCGTCGCATGGCTACTTCATCAACGATTTCAGCGGGCAGGGTGTGGACTTAGCCTACAATGGAGCCACCCTCTCCACGCCGCTCCAGCGTCTCGAGGCGGGGGTCAAGGTGTCGGTGCTCTACTCGACCAAGGTCACGAACATCAATATCTGCCCACAGGGTGGAACTCCCATCCAGGCTGGCGCTGGGAACGTGCGCATCTCGGCGTGGCAGCGCGATCAGGGTGACACGGTGTACGTGAATCTGGTCCTCAATGGCGTCGCCATCGAGATTCACATGACCAGCCGCAGCGGGCAACCGGCGCTACCGCAGTATGCGGAGATCTGGACACATATGCTCGCCTCCATCGCACCGCTGCCTGGTCAGCCAGTAGGTGCGACACATCCCTGTGGATAAGCGTCGAACATACTCAGATGCGCCAGCCGAGACAAAAGGCCGCAGCAAAACCGCGTGCTTCCGGGCTTGTCACAGCAGAGAAGACGCACGAACGGCGACGAAGAGAGCGTGTTGTGAGTGATGTTCGCCTGATTACTTCGACGCGAGGGTTGCGGCAGGTGGCCTATGGGATGATGGCGGTGATCCTGGCGATAGCCCTCACGAACCAGGGATTGTCACCCACCGCCGTCGGCCTCCTCGTCTCGGTCTCGCTTGCCGGCGACCTTGTTGGCACACTGCTGATCGGTCGCTGGGCAGACCATTGGGGACGGCGACGTACGCTCATCACGCTGGCGCTGCTGATGGCGGCGACGGGACTCGTCTTTGGCCTCGTTGGCTTCTTCGACCTCGCGCGCTGGTATCCGGTGTTGCTGGTCGCCGCTTTCTTTGGCACGCTGGGGACCACCGCCTCCGAGACCGCGCCGTTTCTTCCCATTGAGCAAGCCATGCTCGGCCAGGTGGGGAAAAGTCAGGACAGGACACGGCGTTTTGCACGCTATAACCTCGTAGCCGTGTCCGCGGCGGCGCTAGGCGCACTGGTGGCGGGATCGCCTGATCTGCTGGCGCGCTACGGCGTCCCCACGGCCGTGAGCTTTGAGCTTTTGTTCGCGCTCTACGCCATCATAGCGCTCGTGGTGGCGCTGCTTGCGGCGCGACTCTCACCAGCGGTCGAAGCGCCTGCCACGACGCAGGATCGTGGCACGCTTGTGGGCAACTCGGTCACCGCTCCAGCGCACAGAAGGCGCGGGTCCATCTTTCCGTCCCTGCCGCACTCGCGGCGAACGGTTCTGCGGCTCGCTGGTCTCTTCAGCCTCGACGCTTTCGCTGGTGGACTGATCGCGCAGACGCTGATGGCACTCTACTTTCACCTGCGCTTCGGGATCTCGCTAGGGCTGCTCGCTGTGCTGTTCTTTGGTGCGAATCTGTTCTCAGCGCTCTCTTTCCTGACGGCTCCGGCGCTAGTGCGGCGATTCGGTCTGCTCAACACAATGGTCTTCACCCACCTGCCCAGTAATCTTCTGTTGATCCTGGTTCCCTTCATGCCCACTTTCTCGCTCGCCGCTGCGGTACTCCTAGTGCGACAATGTCTCTCGCAACTCGACGTGCCGACGCGCCAGGCCTACACGATGGCGCTGGCGGCTCCAGGAGAGCGCACGGCGGCGGCCAGCGTCACCTCTGTCGCGCGCAGCGGCGGCGCGGCGGCGAGTCCAGCGCTGGCAGGGGCGTTGCTGCAAGCCTCATTCCTCATATTCGGCGCGCCGTTCCTGCTGGCCGGTGGTCTCAAGGCGATCTACGACCTCGCATTATGGGCGGTCTTCCGCCGTGTGCGTTTGCCGGAGGACCGAGAAGTAATGGAGTAATACTACAGCACGCGCAGTAGCAGCGCCTTGAGGTAGCGATCCTCGACGAAACCCGGCAGCGTCGGATGGTCCAGGCTGGGGCCAAAGGATGTGATGATCTGCGCCATCCGTCCCGCCCGCGCCAGCGCGATTCGCACGGCGGACTCGAACTCAGCGGAGTCCACTCCGCCGGAGCAGGAACACGTCAGCAGCAGCCCACCCGGCGCGACGACCCGCGCGCCCAGCGCATTCAGCCGCTCGTACGCCCGTAGCGCCTTCTCCTTCGCGCTCAGGCTCTTGGCGAAGGCGGGAGGGTCGAGGATGACGATGCCGAACGCCATGCCAGAATCGCTCGCACCCTGCAAGTAGCGCATCACGTCGCTATCGACGAACTCGTGCGCGGCGGGATCGTGGCCGTTGAGCGCGTAATTGCGCCGCGCCAGTTCCAGCGCGGGAGCGGAGGAATCCACGTTGACCGTGCGCAGCGCCGGATTGCCCGCCAGCCCAGCCAGCGCAAAGCCACCCGAATAGCTGAAGCAGTTCAGGAGCGACGCCGCGTGTGAAGCCAGCTCGCCGATGCGCGCGCGCTTCTCGCGCTGGTCGAGAAAGAATCCTGTCTTCTGCCCGTGATATAGGTCGACGAGATAGCGCACCGCGCCCTCGCGTATCTCGATAGTCTCTGGCACAGCGCCATACGCCACAGCCGCACCGCCGACCACTAACCCCTCACGTCCACGCGCGTTCACATCGTCGCGTATAAGGATACCTTCTGGTTGAGCGGCTTGCGCCAACGCCTCCAGAATCATCTCGCGGTCGCGCTCGACGCCTGCGGTATGGAACTGCGCGACGAGCCAGCGATCATAGCGATCCACGATCAATCCAGGCACGCCATCTGCTTCGGCGTGAACGAGCCGATATGCGGTCACATCATCTGGCAAGAGGGCGCGTAACGCGGCGGCCCGCGCAATACGCCGCACGTAGAAGGTGGCGTCTATCTCTTCGCGCTCGTCCCAGCTCAGCGCGCGAAACGCCAGACTGTTGGCGGGGTTGAGGTGGCCACGCGCGAGCCAGTGCTCCTCGGCGTCGAAAACATCAACGACCGCGCCAGGGGGAATATCGCGCGGAATCGTCTGAAACCCGCCGGAGAAGAGCCACGGATGCCCGTGGCGCAGCGTGTAGTCGCGGCCAGGGCGCAGGCGAAGCTGGGGATACGCCATCAAAAGCGCACGATTCTTACTCTAGGCTTACTCGGGGTCGCGTCCACGGCGATAGCGCATACGCAGACGCAGGAGGCGAAGCTGGGTAGCGATCTCGTCGAGCGGGCCGCGGCGATGCGTCTTCATCTCCACGACATTGCCGCGCCAGGCGGGGGGCGGAGGGCGGCGAGCAGCCTGAAACGCGACGATCAATCCGGCGAGGAACAGGATGAATCCCACCACACCCAGGGCGCCGCTGACTGGATTCGCGTGCGCGCCATCGAACCACATGGCGCAGATACCCGCCAGCGCAAAGGCGATGCCCAACAGGAGGAGGATCTCGGACGCGCTCAACCCGAGCCGGAGACCACCCGCTGGCCGCGGAAAGCCGCGCGAACGCTCACGAACGGCCGACTCCGGCTCGTTCCGCTGCATATTCTTGAGGATCTCTTCGATCTCCCGCTCATATTTGTGTGGCATAGCGGCTACCCCCTGGCGCGGACACTCTCGGTCTCTCTCGCGCATGCGACCACACGCCCGCCAGCGTCTGCGGAATTACCATCACTATAGTTCATGAGCAGGCTACGCGGCAAGTGACCACCTCACGCCAGCGTCACGGTCCTCTCCAGCTATGTTCGGAATAACGAGGCTATCTGAGCGGTATCATGGACTGTGTGAACAAAACTCCGCCAGTCACGCTGACGACTACATCGGCCTACATCGGCCTACATCGGCCTACATCGTGGCGATCTGGCCAAGCGCCCAGGTCTTGAATGCGAAGAGCGCCATAAGTTCGCCGACCGCGAGCGCCAGCGCAAGGGTAAAGAGCGGCAGAACCTGCCGCCACGTCTCGAAGCGCCCAATCCGATTGGTGATTCCGAGCATGACGACGAGGTTGATCAATGTCAGCGCCAGCGCCAACCCGGCGGAGCTGAGAATGGCGATGGGGTAGAGCAGGAAGTCGCTCTGCGAGCCAACCGCCAGAAATGCCAGCAGCAACACCGGCGCCATCACCGCAAGCTGGCCAAAGCGCCCGAACGAGGATTGCTCGCTCTCCTCACGCCAGAGCAGCCCGTTGGCGACCGGGATGAGGAACGCCGCCATCGCCACGCCCGTCCCCAGGCCGGTAGCCAGGCGCAACAAGTTGTGTGGCTGATACAGATGGGGCAGGCGCAGGTCGAGCAGCAGCGAGTTCACACCGTCCACGCCCATCAGCGCGACGGCGCCGCCCAGAACGAGCATGATCGGCGCGCTGGGGAAGCTATCCGCGCGCAGACGGCGACTGGCAAGCAGGACAGTGGTCGCGCTGGCAAAACCGAGATAGATCCCCGTGTTGCGCGCGCAGAGCGGCAGTTGCTGCCCAGCGGGGAAGAACGAGTGGCTGCCCGCCTGGGCGCAGATGCCGCCATCCAGCGCGCGTAGCCGCTCCAGGAACGTGCCACCGGGGGCGAAGAGCAGCGCCGTCAGCGCCACCAGATACACGACGCCGAGCGCGATCAGCAGCCAGAGCGGTGGCTCGCCAGAGCGCGCCGGAGGCGTCGAGGTCTCGGCGCGCGGAATCGCGGGCGTGTAGCGTTCGGCGGTCACGACGGTCTCCGTAGCTGGTGCAACGATTACAGCAGGGAATTACAGGAATGGTGGCTTGAACCAGGCGTTCACGTACAGAAGCCAGTTAAAGAATATCACGACCCCCATTAAGATCAACAACACGCCCGTACCGCGCTCGATCAGCGGCAGATAGGGCGAGAGGCGCTTGAGGCGCGGCGCGATGGTCTCTAAGCCAATCCCCAGCGCGAGGAAGGGAATGCCCAGCCCCAGCGAGTAGACCGCAAGCAGCAGCACGCCGTACTGGAGCGTCGCGGCCTGTGCTGCAAACAGCAGGATGCCCGCGAGGATGGGTCCGACGCAAGGGGTCCAGCCGAGGCCAAACGCCATCCCCACCGCGAATGAGGCGGGATAGCTCGCCTGGCCGAAGCGCAGCGAGAAGCGGCGCTCGCGATTGAGCAGGGGGATGGGCAGAACACTGGCGACATACAGCCCGAAGACGACTAGCAGCGCGCCACCGATCTGGCGTAATAGCTCGGCGTGGCCCGCGAGGAAGGCGCCAAGCGCGCTCGCCGTCGCCCCCAGCGCGATGAAGACGAGTGTGAAGCCCCCGACGAAGGCTGTCGCGTGCAGCAATGTCTCACGCCGCAGTCCGGAGCTAGGGGAGTCTATGCGCTCGTTCCGCCAGACGCTCGGGCCGACGAGTTGGGCGACATAAATAGGCGTGAGCGGCAGGACGCACGGCGAGAAGAACGAGAGCAGTCCGGCGAGAAACGCGCCAAACAGGCCAAACGCTGGCATGCGCTCCTCCTCTTGCCGATGTTCTCCGCCCGACGCTCACCAGTATACGAGTCTAGCGCGCGTAACAGCGCAGCGTTCACCATGATAGAAACCAGAAGCGGTTCCAAAACGCTAGCGAGATGAGTGAGCGCGCCGTACCGCGAGACTGTCATGTCCCGTGAAGCATTCCCAGCATGACGACCGAGACGTTTGCTATTCGCCTGTAGCGCCAATGCCGCATGGGATGATAGGATATGCGGCATGCGCCACATAGCCCGGTTGACCGCCGTTCTCTTCGGCGGCGCCGAAGGATTGGCCCTATGCGACCACACCTCGTGGCTCTTCTCGGCCTGAGTCTGCTGCTTGCGCTGACCGCGTGTGGGACCCCTTCGACCGTGCGGTCGACGGTGACGCCGACGGTGACGCCTGGGGAGCTGCCCCCACCGCGCTACCACACCACGGTGCAGTCCAACGTCGCCTATGGCCCCTTAGCGGGCGAGACGCTGGATCTCTGTCAGCCGCAGGGCGCTGCGGGCTTGCGCCCGGGCGTGATCCTCCTCCATGGCGGTGGCTGGACCGCAGGGGATAAGAGTGAATTCGCGGCTGAATACACGGGCCTCTGCCCATTTCTGGCCGGCCAAGGCGTGGTCGCCGCCGCTATCAACTACCGCCTGACGCCCTACAATACCTGGCCAGCGCCACTGGTGGATGCGCAATTAGCCGTGCGCTATTTGCGCGCCAACGCCGCCCGCCTGCAACTCGACGCCCCGCGCCTGTGCTCCTGGGGTGACTCGGCTGGTGGCCACTTAGCGGTCTTCCTCGGCGTGCTGAGGACCAACCACTCCGGCGACCAATCCACGCTCGACGCCACGGCATCGCCCCAGGTCGCCTGTGTCGTCGATGAATTCGGTCCCGTCGACCTGACGCAGGCGCTGTCGGACGAATCCACGAGCGTGGAGCTGGAGCTGTTTGGATTCCAGACGCTTCGTCAGGCCCCCGCCGCCTACCGAGACGCCTCACCCCTCTTCGCCGTCACGCCGCAGAGCGCGCCGACCTTCATCGTCCAGGGGACCAACGATACGGTCGTGCCGCCCAGCCAGTCGCAGGCCTTGCAGCACGCCCTGGAGGCCAACCACGTCCCGGTCCACTATCTCAGCTACCCTGGCGGCCACGAATTCAGCGACATCACCCCGGCGCAACGAGCAGAACTGATTGTGCAGGAGTGGGCGTTCGTCAACGGCACAATTGGGCAGTAGTCAACCACGTCTGTGCCCAACCCCGTTCCAGAGCCGCGCGCCGCTACAAAGAGAAGAGTCGATGCCAGGCGGTTTCCAAGCGCGAGGGCAGTCTGCTCGCGCTGGCGGCGGTAGGAATGGCTGGATGAACGCTCATTGTTGCTCAGTCAACACAATCCTGCTCATGCGAGCAGGCTAGTTTAGTCGTCTGGTGTTTTGGAACTGCCTCTAGCAGACGGTGCGAACGTAGATGGTGTGCGCGGGAGACACGCTCTGGTATACTGCCGGGAGCGAGCGGCTGTTCTTTACGTAGATATTCATTGGCGGACAGTTGGTACGAACTCATAGGCAGGCTCGCGGCGCGACGTATCGCCGGAGGGAATGGCATGCTGAACCTGGAGGGCCGCGAGCTGGGCGGCTGCAAGCTCATTCGCAAGATCGGCGAGGGCGGCATGGGCGAGGTCTATCTTGCCGAGCAGATTCGTGTCGGCAACCGCCAGGTCGCCATCAAGGTTGTGCGCCCCGCCGACCTGACCGCCTCCGGCGGCGTGCGTGGCGACGTGGAGCGGCGCTTCAAGCGCGAGGCCGCATTGCTGGGCCAGTTCTCTCATCCTAACATCCTGCCGGTCTACGATAGCGGCGTCGAGGACGGCTATCTCTACATCGTCATGCCCTACGCGCAGGAAGGCTCGCTCTCGGACGCCATTCGCGGCCGCTTTGGTCGCCGTCTTGAACTGCCTTTAGAGCTACCAGCGGCGGCGGACCTCATCGGACAGGTCGCATCGGCGCTTCAGTACACCCACGACCACGACGTCGTGCATCGTGACGTCAAGCCAGGCAACATCTTGATCCGCATCGAGCCGGACGGCCATTGGCGCATGCTCCTGGCCGACTTTGGCGTGGCGCGCGGACCGGAGACGACGACGCAGCAGACGCTCGTCACCGGCACCTTCGCCTACATGGCTCCCGAGCAGTTCAGCGGCAAGTTCTCTCCCGCCAGTGATCAGTACGCGCTCGCCATCGTCGCCTACCAACTGCTCGCGGGACATCCTCCCTTCGAGGGCGATGTCGCCGAGCTGACGCGCGCGCATCTGTACGAGACGCCGCCATCGCTACGCGCTCTGAATCCTGCCGTCACACCTGCCGTCGAGGCAGTCATCATGCGGGCGCTGGCGAAAGACCCGGCGCAGCGCTACCCGTCGGTACGCCAATTCGCCGACGCCTTTCGCGCGGCTGCGACAAGTGAATCAACACAGGACCTTCAGCCACCGCCCATTCCGGAGACTCCTCCACCGCTCCCACCAGCGGCGCAGCCGGCTGCGCCGCCATCAACCGCATGGCCGAATGGCGCGCCGCCTCCACAGCGAGACCGCTCCAATAACTCGGCGCGGCTGCTGATCATAACAGTCGTGGCGGCGCTGCTGCTCGCCTGCGTCGCCGGCATCGCGGCGATCTCGTTGCGCGGCCCGCAGCCGGCGGTCACGCCGACGGCGACCAGCGGCTCGACGCCGGGGCAGGCCACGCCGGTCTCCAGCGCCCAGGTGACTGCCGTGGCCCAGGCCACCCAGACGGCGCTAGCCGCGAGCAACGTCCCGACGGCGACCGCGACGGCTGGCGTCGATACGGATATGGGTTCAGCTCCACCCGCTCCGGCAGGTGTGGGCGCGCTCACCTTCTCCGAGGCGCTGCCCGCCTGCGACACGGTCTATGCGAACCGCTGGCAGCGTGACGACCAGACAGGGGTGGACTGCGGCTCCGATGGCGCGAAGGTGACGGCCCAGGCGAGCAACACGCTGGCCTGCGTTGAGTACACCCGTCCAACGCCCGACGCCTACATCAGCGCGCTCGCCACGCAGGGATCAGGCGACGTCACGCTGGGCTTCCGCGTCAACCATGCCGGCACGGGGAACACGCAGCAGGTGACAGGCTACTTCTTCCGCGTGACGCCTGCGACGCGCGCCTATACGCTCTTCAGCATCGACGCCGCCGGGAAGGCGGCCACCATCGGTTCTGGAACGATCCCCGCGACGCTGGCGCAACACTTCGCCGTCGGCGCGCGCTACAGCGGGAACACCATCGCGCTCTACATCAACGGCGTCCAGATCGGCGCGCCGGTAAGCGACAGCGCATTCGCGACCGGCGGGATGGCGCTCTGCACGACCGGCGTAACGACCTATCGCGCCTGGCAGATCTATGCCGCCAGCTAAACATAGCGTCGACCGCTGCCTGGTGGTATGCTACCATCCGTCCACTGCGCCTGCGAGTGTCAGTTCAGTCTCATCGCACTCATGCAGGCAAATGGGCGGGCAGGTGATGGGCTGAGCGCAGCGCCTGGCTCGATGGTCACATATGGTCACACAAGGAGACCGGCCTATGTCGCGCTTCTGTGGTACCTGCGGCTCGCGCCTGGACGCGGCGGCGCTTTCCGGAGGGCGCTGTCTGGTGTGTGGAACGCCGATCAGCGATCCGCGCGATTCCATCGCCGAGGCTGATACCCTCACCGGAGGACAGGCATTTGGTCCGCCACCCGCGAACGTGCGACAAGGGCCGGCGTGGCCGCGACCGGCGCGTCGCGTTCCACGCGAGACCCCAGGATGGCTCCAGAGCGCTCGCACGATTGGCCTGTTCTTTCTGTTCGCGTTGCTGGTCGCGGCATTGCTCGCCGTCCTCGTCCAGCATATAGGCTTCCAGCTCATCCTCGCGCCTTCTGCAGCCTCAAGCAGCAGTTCCTCTTCGAACTCAAATTCGTCGTCACAGACGATCTCCGGCGCCGCGGCGACGGCGACCGCAGCCCATGGCGGCGCGCCTACCCCCACCACGCGACCGCCAAGCGGAACACCGACCCCCGCAGTCTCGCCCACGCCTGGTCCGTCACCCACCCCTGGCCCCTCGCCCACCGCGACGCCCGTTCCAGCGACCCTCGATGTCCATCCGACCAGCATCTCCATTACGGTCTGCCTCGGCGCCACGACGCAGTTCACCATCGCCAACACCGGCGGTATGTCCTTCTCATGGACTGCGACGGCGAACGGCACGGGCTATAAGCTCACCCCTGACAGCGGGACACTGGATGGAGGAAAGCAGCAGGTGGTGACAGTGACCCAAATTGGAGCCACCGGGAAGATTACCGTCACGGCGCAGTCGGCGCAGAACTCGCCGCAGCAGGTCAGTGTCAACTGTACGCTCTGAGCCAGCCTGGCCGATGCTGCTGTTGTGGCGCCTCTCTGGCGCGTCGCTCGCGCCTCCTGGTCGGTTGGTTGGGCTGCGGCAGAGTGGTGCTATACTCATGCCACGCCTGCAGGTGAAGGGCGCATGCAGTCAGGGCCGGCGTGTTGCGCTTGTTGGGGCGGCGCCGCAATAGATTGCCGCCACCCCCAGAAACGGCGGTGAGGCGTACCGGCGTGGGAAATACCCTCATCCAGTTGGTCCCGCTGATCGTCGCCGCGATGGCGATGCCAACGTGGATTCTCCTCGTCCTCTTCTTGCTCCGGACCAGGCGCGGGCCGAAGGAGGCCATCGCCTTCGTCGCTGGCGTGACGACGGTGCGCCTTCTGCAGGGCCTCATCTTTGGCGCCGCGCTCGGAGCGGTTGTGGGACCAACGAGGCGCAGCGAGTGGGAAGCGCTCATCTCGGCCCTGCTGCTGGTTACGGGCGTGCTGATGTGGGCGGCGGCGATCAGGCAGTTGGGCAAGCAAGTCGATCCAGTAGGCGCGCCGCCCATCTCGTCGCGATGGGAGACCGTGATCCACTCGTTCACGGCAGCGCGGGCGTTCGGTGTTGGGGCGCTGCTGGTCTCAGCCTCATCGCGCGCCTGGCTCTTCACACTGGCGGCGATCAGCATCATCGGCCAGGCGACGCTCACGCCGGCAGAGAGCCTCGTCGCCTTCGCGCTCTATGTGTTGGGGGCGGAGCTGCTCCTGATTACGCCCATCGTCCTCTCTGTAAGGGCGCCGGCGCGGTTCGACGCCGCCGCGAAATGGCTGGAGGGACACGAGCGCCCTATCGTGATTGCGGTCTCGCTCGTCCTGGGCAGCTACTTTCTCTGGACCGGCATCCACGGGCTGGCCGCGTGATCGCGAAACGGTGGCCAGAGCGGAAGGGTTTGTTCTGTCCCTTTTGTCAATAGCTGAGGAGTTTCTTGCGTTCATCGCGGCCAACCGCGCCTATCTCAACGAGTTTGCCACGATCTTGGCCATGATCATCCGGTCGTAGCTTTGCTCCACGAAGCCCATTTCGCCTGCAAGCGACTGCGTTCCGGCGCGCAGCGCATTGAAGTGCGCGACGGTCGGGAGATGAAGCGCGATCTCTGATCCAGGCGTATAACCCGCGTCTTCCAGCGCGCCCATCAGGCGATGGATCACCTGCCGCTCTTGTTCTGTTCCCCACAACGCCGGCTGCAGGCCAAGATCCACGTTCCATCGCGCATCCTGGTGATAGAAATCGCCGTAGCCGATCAACTGGCCGTCCTGCTCGATCGCGTACATCCGCACTGTTTCTCGCATAACGCTGAGGGGGTAATAGGTTGCCAGCATCGGGGCCAGCGCTCCGGCGCTGGCCATGAGTTCCATTTCGTACACCTGCTGCATCGTCGCCGTCGCCTGCCGCCTGCGGAGAGGTCGCAACGTGAGACTGTCTGGCGCCAGCGGGCGCTGCGGGATCTGCGCGGGCGTACAGGTGAAATAGTGTGACCGTTGATCCTGGTAGCCAAGGCTGCGGTAGAGCGTGACGGCAGGTATGTTGGCTACGGTCACAGCCAACTTGAGGAATGGACGTCCCTCCTGGCGCGCCAACTCTTCTGCGAGTTGCATCAGGCGTTGGGCTAGACCGCGCTGGCGGTAGCGCGCATCCACGTTGATGTCGTCAATATGCATGACACGAATTCCCTGACGCTGCTCCCGGCGCAGATACATGATCGCCGCCATCTCGCTGCGTTCGCCGGCAATGACCCAGCCCTGCTCGCGGGCAAAGTAGAGGGGAACAAGGAGGCGCTGGACGAGGAAGCGAGTAAAAAAGCCCATCGCATGGATGCGATCAACCAGCGCGTCCACTCCTGGAGGGTACGCGCGCACCATCTGGCTCACCGCGCGCCCGTGCTGCCAGAAGCGGATGCGTCGCAACGGCAGATGCTCGGTTGAAGCAGGAATCGAGTCGAATGCCACACATCCCCCTCTTCACGCAAGCGGTTCGCACCAGAGCAACTTGTGGCGCCTCCCCTCCATGATCTCTGCTATCTCTATCGCCAGGACGCAGTGAAGTGTTACACGCGTTTTTCGATCAACCAATGTGTCGCGGGGAAACGCTGCCTGCGCTGCCAGGCCATTGTCATGTCGAGGGAAGGGCGGCGTCGCGCGACGATGTATCTTGCTAGCTACGCGCCTAGCAAGACTCCCAGCTGAGGCCTCCTTGCTTTAGCGATGGGATGAAAACCGGGTGCCCGCAACGGCCACGAACATCCTGACGGTCGTGTTGGTTGCCGACTTTGTTCCTGTCAGGCAGAATAGTGGCATATGGTACAGCAGGACGCCAGCGTGCGCAAAACGTTCAAGTACAAACTCAAGCCCACTCCTCAACAGGAGCGGGTGCTTGGACGTACCCTGATGCTCTGCCGCCACGTCTACAACGCCGCTGTCGAAGAGAGGCGGGAAGCCTGGCACAAGTGTAGCGTGACCATCACCTACTATCAACAGCAGGCAGAACTACCCGGCATCAAAGAAGCCTTGCCAGAATACGGCGAAGTTAATGCCCAGATCTTGCAGGGCGTGGTGTTGCGCGTCGACCGGGCCTTTCAGGCGTTCTTCCGCCGTCTCCGCGAAGGGCAGACACCGGGATATCCCCGTTTTCATGGGCGTGATCGCTACAATAGTTTCACCTATCCACAAGTGGGCGAGCATGGTGGCGCACGTCTCGATAATGGTGTTCTGGTCCTGTCCAAGATTGGGCGCATCGCCATGCGGTGGTCGCGGCCATTAGAGGGAACGATCAAGACAGTCACCGTCAGCCGGGAGGCCGATGGATGGTATGCTTGCATATCCTGCGCCGATGTGCCCATCCAGCCAATCCCGCCCACTGGAAAAGAAACCGGCATTGACCTGGGGATTGAGGCGTTCGCTACCCTGTCTGATGGTGTTCGCGTCTTTCACCCCGGCTGGTATCGGAAAGCGGAGCATGCCCTGAAAACCGCGCAACGTCGCGTCTCGCGGCGCAAGAAGGGGAGCAATCGTAGACGCAAGGCAGTGACGCTGCTCGCCAGGGCGCATCAGCGGGTGAAGCGTCAGCGGCAGAACGTCCACCACAAGACAGCGCTCCAACTGGTGCGCGAGAACGACACCATCTATCACGAAGAGTTGCAGACGGCCAACATGGTCAAGAACCACCACCTTGCTAAGAGCATCTCCGATGCGGGATGGGCGGCATTCTTGACCATCCTGAGCTTCAAGGCAGCATGCGCCGGTCGCTCAGTCGTCGCTGTACCGCCTGCCTACACGAGCCAGATCTGCTCTGGCTGCGGCGTCTTGGTCGCGAAGGGCTTGTCCATCCGGTGGCACTCGTGCCCGGAGTGCGGAACGAGCCTGCATCGGGACCACAATGCCGCGCTGAACATTCTGGCGCTGGGCAAGAAACAAAGTGCGGTCGGGCAGACCGTTCAGGCGCCAACGCAGCCCGCTGGGGCATACGTAGCCTGAGAATCCCTCGGCATTAGCCATGGGGAGTGTCAAAACAAGCCGGTCAGAGAGAACGCGAAGCCGATCGCTATGGCGAAGGGCAGTAGGAGCAGGCCGAGCCAGAGCCGGTCGCGGATCGTCACCGCCACACCGAAGATCAGGCCAATCGGCAGCAGAATGAGAGGCGCGAGCCACGCGCCAAAGCCATGTAGATCATAGCCCTGGATCGTCGGACCGTGCGCATAGAGATATTCGAAGAGCGTGCGCACGCCGAAGCCGTAGAGCGCCGCGAACACCACCGCCAGCAGTGATAGGCCGAACGTTGCCCAGCCATTGCGCGTGGGGGCGGCTGGCTCAACGTACATCGCGCCATACGTCTGCCGCTGTCTGCGCCGATCCGACGCCTGGCGGTAACGATGGATTGTATGCAACGCATCGGCGGTCTTGGCTAGCCCACCAAAGACGGGTATAGCCGCAAGCATATTGAGCACGATGCCTAACAAGTCGCGCCGGCCAATACAGGCGATCAGATCGCGGAGCGCGGCGACGGTGCCAACGCCAGGGATGAAGCCGACCGCCGCCTGCGTGAGGGCTCCGCCGACCTCCAGATCCCGATCGAAATCTCCCCAGATCGCGCCGCGATACATATCGAACGCGAGCGAACGGGGGGCGGGAATGGCCATCATCGGCTGGGGGACTTGCTGGCTCATCAGGTCTCCTTCTCGCACAGCGGTGTGCGCAACGCGGAACTATTTTTGGCAAAGCTATTTTTGATAGTACGAACGAATCAGGTGGGGAGTTGATGGTAGCCTGTCTGCTCTGATATACCCTGCCTTTCTCAGAACACCTATCTCATGGCGCTGGCTGACTCGGCAGCAGCACAAATTCATGCTCGCCGCTGAGCCGCAGGATCGGCTTCGTCCAGGCAGGAAGCGCGCGCCAGCCGATCTCGGGATCGACGAACTGCGGCTTCTGGAGCAGGAACTCCCGTTGGTGATAACGCAGACTCCCCTGACCTGCCGCCTGCAGATTGCGCAGCCAGTCCACTTTACGGCCATAGGTCAACTCGATCACGAAGCCGCCGTCTACCGGCCAGACCATGATCGGGATCTCATACTTCTTGCCGCTGCGCCGGCCAACATGGCGCAAGAGCGCGAAGGGGCCGAAGGAGAGCTTGGCGGCGTTGCGCAAAATGGGATTGACGAAGCGTTTGACGAAGGTTCGTATGCCCTTGTTATCCTCGCTCATCTCCTCGCTCCTGTAAAGAACAGGCCCATAGGCCTGCGGAAGACTACAATTCCACGGCGCGCAGCATGATCTCGACGAGCGCGTCCACGTGGTCGAGCGGAGTAAATGTCTCATCTCCCGCCGCCAGCAAGCCCTGTACCGCATAGGTCAGCAGCCCGCCGAGCAGCGCGCGCGCCACGACCTCATACTCGGCGTCGGCAATGACGTTATGGTCTCTCGCGGCCCGCAATAGACCCCCAATGATCGCAAGCCCCCGCTGCGGAACAGTGGCGAAAAACAGCGGACCAAGCTCCGGGAAGCGCGCCGTCTCGGCGATCAGGATACGTAACAGCGGCAGGTAGTCCGGCTGACGCATCAGCGAGAGGATCTCGTGAGCGAGCGTCGTGAGCGCCCGTCGCAGCGCAGGCATGTCGCGCGGCTCGGGGAACGCCGCGACCATCGCTGAAAAGCCCGGCCGCTCCATCGTCAGATGGCCCATCACGTCGATGAAGAGTTTCTCTTTGCTCGGGTAATGGCGGTAGAGGGTCTCCTTCGAGGCGACGCCCGCCGCCACGCGAATCGCATCCATACTTGTCGCCTGATACCCCTGCTGCAGAAAGAGCCGGCGCGCGGCGGCGCGAATCCGTTCGCGCGTCTGCTGGGCGCGGCTATCGCGTCCGTCTTCCATAGCTGCGCCATCTTTCCGTATCGTACGGTACGGTACGTAATGTAGAGTATGCAATGATGACTGTCAAGGGCGCGCCACTGGCGCATGGTATACTGGCGGCGCAACGCCCCATAGCTTCACTCACCAGCTTCATCCTACGGTCGGCGTTCGCTACAGCGCCTGGAGGTCTGACATGCCCCACCTCAATCTTTCCGCCGATGAGGTCCTCTCGACGACGCGCTCCGTGCGCAAGCGGCTCGATTTCTCGCGCCCCGTCGAGATGGCGGTGATCCGCGAGTGCCTGGAGCTTGCCACCCAGGCGCCGACCGGCGGCAATAGCCAGACCTGGCACTGGATGGTCGTCACCGACGCGGAGAAACGCAAGGCGCTCGGCGACATCTATCGCAAGGGCTGGGCTGTCTATCGCAGCACGCCCGCAGGCGGTGGTGGACGCGCCGCGCTGAAGAATCCCGAACGAGTCGAGACGTTGCGCCGCATCCTCGATTCCTCGAATTACCTTGCCGAGCACATCCACGAGGCGCCAGTCCTGCTGGTTCCTTGCATCTACGGACGTGTGGACAACGCTCCGGTCATAGCGCAATCGGGCGTGTGGGGCTCGATCCTGCCCGCCGCCTGGAGCTTCATGCTGGCGGCGCGCGAGCGGGGCTTGGGAACCTCCTGGACGACGGTGCATCTGTTCTTCGAGCAGGAGGCGGCCGAGTTGCTGGGCATTCCCTACGAGAAGATCATGCAGACCGCGCTGATTCCCGTCGCCTACACGCTGGGAACCGATTTTTCCCCGGCCAAACGCGAGCCGCTGGACAACATCCTCCACGTCGACGGCTGGTAGGGTCATGCAGGCAAGAGGTCTGTAACGTTTCTTCGGTATGCTTCTCAGGACGGAATGATACGCCTCGCGCTATTCTGCCCACACGGCATAATGAGGAACCGCCATGACGCCCACGCCCGATACCAATCGCGCTCGTCAGCCAAACCTGCTCGTCTTCTGGGGATTCCTCGCGGCTGGCGCGCTCGTCGCTGTCGCATTCCTGCTGAAGTTCCCCAACCTGCTGACCAATCCGGCGAACCTCGCGCTGACCACCCTTACACCCATCGCCATTGGCCTCGCGCTCGGCATCCAGTTCTCCGGCCTGGCGCGCCGCCTCCCCGGCCTCACGGTGAATGGCGTCCGCGCGGTAGCCGCAGTCCTCATCGCGCTGGACCTCGTCGTCTACGCCGGACCGCTCTTCATCTCCGGAAACGCCGGCAAGGATACCACGCCCGCGTTCGTCAGCACGGCGACCACCGTACCTTCAACTGGCGCGACGGCGACCACCGCTCCCGCCGCAACGACGCTCAGCGGCGTCTTTGACCATCGCGCCGGGGTAGACACCGTCGCAGGAAACGCCACGCTAGGTAAAACGAGCGACGGCAAGGTCATCCTGCGCTTCGAGAACTTGAACTCGGCGAACGGGCCGGATCTGCACGTTTATCTCTCGAAGCAGGCCAGCCCAGCCACCACACAGCAAGTCATGGACGGCGTCGAGGTTGGCAAGCTCAAGGCGACAACGGGCGCGAGCAACTACGAACTGGCTGCGACCACCGACATCACGCAGTTCAAGTCCGTCGTGATCTACTGCAAATCGTTCAGCGTCGTCTTCGGCTATGCTAATCTCACTTAGATCGCCGTCACAGAAACTATTGTGGAGCGGCTGTTCTTCGCAGTATCCGCCGCGCGAGTATGCATGCGCGTGAGCGATCAGGTAGGTGTCAGACGATGGTCGTCCTGCTAGGACAAATCATTCCAATCGGGCTGATTTTGGCCCTGGGTCCAACCCGAATCATGAGCACTATCCTGTTGCTTACTTCTGCTCACCCGCTGCGCAATGCGCTGGCGTTTCTCGGGGGAGTGGCAAGTGTCTACCTCTTCGTTGGCGGCGTTACCCTGCTGTTCTTTGGCCGGACCCTCAGCGACCTCAACTCAGGTACGATCATCATAGATGCCATCCTGATCATCGCTGGGGTCTTTCTACTGGTCCTGGCGGCAAGAAGTTTCTTCATCGCGCCTGATCCCGACGCTCCGCCACCGGGATGGATGCAGCGTGTCACCTCTCTTTCCGCTGGCCATGCGTTCTTGTTCGGCGTTGTCCTCGCCTTCTCCATACGGTACTTGCTGATCTTTCTCAGCGCCGTCGCCCTCATCTACGACGCAGGGGTATCGCCGATCCAGGGGACCATTGCGCTGCTGGTTCTGGTGACGTTGACCCTCCTCTTCCAGATCATTCTGGTTGCGCTCTATGCCGCCAATGCCAAGCGCGCGCGTGTGCAGCTATCAGCTCTGATGGATTGGCTCAACCAGCACAACCGCGTCATCATGACTACCCTCTTCCTGATCCTGGGAATCATCTTCCTCGTCAAGGGCTTAAACGGCCTGACGCTCGCAGCCGGCTGAGATACCCTGCTTCGTCTTTCTCGCCGCAGCCGGCGCCCATCCCACTCGTTATCCTGAGAATG
>DATAOM010000009.1:0-5262 GCA_036265775.1 Ktedonobacterales bacterium
CCGTCGCGTGCAGATCGGCGATCAGGGCGCGAATGGCAGGGGTCATGATGAGTAGGTAACGTGCCCGTTCCTGACGGGGGTTCCAGTAGGTGTGCGCAACCCCGCGTGGCGCGAAGGCCGCTCCTCCCGCCTCCACTTCTACGACCTGGTCGCCCAACTGGAACGCGAGCGCGCCTTCCAGGACATACCACGCCTCGTCGTCTTCGTGATGCACATGCAGGGGAGCGATAGGACGAGGTGGACTTGGAGGCGAGTCTGGAGGCAAGCCGGGGTCCGACCACTCGGCGATGATGAATTGCGTCCCTACGGTACCGATGGTCTGCCCAGCCAGCGGGGCGACAACGATCTGGTCGAGGCGTGTCTCCGGCGCGCGATCCGAGGAGGACTCTGATGAGGATTCTGACATGGAAAGCTCCTTAGTGGATTCAAGACCGGTGAGGATTCGCGTGCAGACGCATGAAGGCGAGTGTCTGCTGGATGACGTGACGCGACCGCTCGGTGTCGTCGAGAATATCGAAGCCGTGCTGCCCTTCAGTGTAGTTGAGCAGGTCCAGCGACACGTTCTGGCGTAGCGCCTCGGCGGCGAAGCGGTCAATGGTCTCGTTCAGTTCTGGGTGATCTTTACCCGCGCGCGCCAGCAGAAGCGGCGGAATGGTGACATCTGGCTGACCGAGAGCGGTGATGGGCGAGTATTCGCGTAGCGTCTCGTCGGAGACTTCTGGCGCACTGATCTCGCGATAGTAAAGTGGCTCAAGGAAGGCGTAATAGATGACGGCGCAGCGGATGTAGGCAGAGTGGCGAATCGCGGCGCGCAGGCCATAGGCTCCGCCACCTGAGCAGACCCAGAGAATCAGTCGGTCAGGATCAGCTTCGGGAATCTGCGTCCGTATGAACGCGATCAGGTTGTCGAGATCAGAGGCGACCTCCGGCAGCGCAGTACAGGCGCGCGAATTGCGATGCTCGAAAGGGACGCCGATCCACCCGGACGCCGCGACAAGCCGCCCCCACGAGACGTACTGTCCCGTCGCCAGCGCGTCGAAGCGCACAGCCTCAGTGGTCCACGGCTCCCCATGGACAAAGAGTACGGCAGGCCGACGCTCATTAGGAGCCAGGTCTGGTGGCAGGTAGACATCCAACTTCAAGTCGCCGTCTTCGACTGTCTTGTACGCGATCCCGGCGCGAACCTGTACCTCGTCCATTTCGGATATCTGGTACACTATCCGGCGTAACATGATGTCATCCATACTTGCCGCATCCTTCCCTGGCAGTCGGTTTGCCATGCCACGAAGCGCACTCTCTATACCGCATTCTGCCGGTGCTGAGCGCTACCCTGCGCGCTCACGGATAGCGCGCAGTATCTCCTGGTGGCCTGCGCTGAGTTGCGCCTGTCCATTCGAGAGTGCGGGAATATCCTGCTCCAACAGATCGAGCATCGCCTGATGCGCGCCCCACATGGATGGTGAGTCAAATGTGGGCAGCGTTGCGCCGAAACGCGCCTGGAGCGCGGAATCCGCCTGCGCATCAAATGTCTGCACTGGACGAGCGCCGCCACGTGTCTGGGCGAAGAGCTCCATGAGCAGATTGCGCGTGCGATGCAGTAGTTCGATGGCCAACCACGATTCGCCACGCCGCAGTGTGAAATCGATCTCCAGCGCATAGCGCAGGCAGGCGTCGAGCAGTTCGGTTGGTGGTGTCTCGTCGCTCTCCCTGTTCGCCATGCCGGCGGCACGCACTTGTTCGGTGGTCAGCGAGCCGGCGAGAACCTCCACGCTCTCGACGATATTGGGACTGGTCGTCGCCAGCGAGTGATAGCGGATCGAGATCTCCAGCAGCGGCAGCAGCACGAGGTCCACCGATTCCTGACCACGCGGGATGATGAGAACGATGCGCTCGCTAATCGCCTCCAGAACGGGAGCGAGGCGCCAGGCTTCCTGGCGCGCATCGATCAGCGTGTCGTCACGCAGGACAACGTCGAGGTCCAGGTCGGAGTATTCATCCCAGTCGCCACGCGCCAGCGAGCCGAAGAGCGAGAACGCCAGCGCTCGTGGATCGTTCGCGTAGTGCGCCCTGAGCGCGCCAAGAACAGCCTGATGAGCGGACGTGCCTAGTAGCGTCTTCTTTTCCACCGTCTCCACTTTCTGCTACTCGACTGGATGCAGTGAGCCGCCAGCCGCGCGGCGCAGCCGGTCGTTGAGCGCGAGGCCCAAACCCTCGTCGTCGTAGCTATGCGTCAGAAGCAAGTCCGGTCCGGCGCTATCCAGCGCGCGCAGGGCGGCGTAGAGGTTGCGCGAGACCGCTGCAAGGTCGGCGCCAAGGGGTTCGATGCGCGCATCCAGCCCGTCCAGCGCGCTGATCTCATTATCTGGTAGCAGCGCGCCCACCCGTTTGCCCTGCGCAAGCGCCGTCTCGGCCTCGGTGCGGATCGCCGCCAGCGCTCGCTCGCCCTGTCCTGCGAAGACGATCAGCGGCGTGCGTGGCGCGTAGTGGCGCTCCATCTGTCCCGGCGCACGCGCAACCGATCCTATATCTGCCGTCATTGGCCCCTCAATCCCTGGCGCGATCTCGCGCAGCGCCTCCAGCGTGACCGCTCCAGGTCGCAGGATGCGCGGTGGAGTCGTCGTCAGGTCCAACACGGTCGATTCGACGCCGACCGCGCAGGGGCCGCCATCCAGCACACAGTCGATACGCCCGTCCAGGTCTGCCATGACGTGCGCCGCCGTCGTCGGACTCGTGCGCATGAAGCGATTCGCGCTCGGCGCGGCGACCGGAACGCCAGCCGCACGTAGAAGTTTCTGTGCGACGACAGATGATGGCATGCGTACGCCCACCGTTGGCCCGCCCGCCGTCACGTTGAGTGGGATCGACGCGGCGCGCGGCAGCACGAGGGTCAGCGGTCCCGGCCAGAAGCGCTCGGCAAGCTTGAGCGCCAGGGGCGGCGTCTGCGCGACGACGGATGCGAGTTGCTCCAGATCGGCGATATGCACGATCAGCGGGTCGCTGGCTGGGCGCTCCTTGGCGGCGAAGATAGCGGCGACGGCATCTGGATCAGTCGCGTCGGCGCCGAGGCCGTAGACCGTCTCGGTGGGAAAGGCGACCAGCTTGCCCTCGCGCAGGAGCGCCGCCGCGCGGGCGATGGCCGATTCCGGCTCGCCCGTCGGGCTGACGGCGAGAGTGAGCGTCTGCGGCATGCGCTGGCTCCTGGGTTTGGCCTTGCGTTGGCTCCTGGACTGGCCTGTGCTGTGAAGCCATAAAGGTTTCTGCTATCGACCGAATCAGCACTCGTTCGTATAGCTATCAGTATGTCTCAAAACCGGGTGTGCGGATGAGCCAGGAGCGAGGAGTCCCTTTTTGCCTTCTGGCTCGTTATGCACAATAAGACCCTGATCGCTCGGCGCGACGGCGTGGCTGGCGTACCTCTGTGCGATGACGCGTTGCGCTTTCGGGCTGGCAGGTGTATGATGGGCCGCGGACCGGCGACGACCGGTCCAGACGTTGATGTTGGGAGGCGTAGAAAGCTTTGGTGGCAAAGAAGCTCCGCCTCGCGGTGGCCGAACTCACCGATGTGGGTCGCAAGCGCGAACGTAATCAGGATAACGTCACACACCGCGTGCCACAGGAAGAGGATGTCCTCCAGGATCGTGGCGCGCTTTTTGTGGTATGCGACGGCATGGGTGGCCATGCGGCGGGCGAGATCGCTTCGCAGCTCGGCGCTGAAACCATCCGCGACGCCTACTATGATGCGCCGGAAAAGGACATCATCAACGCGCTCGCCCACGCCGTAGATCAGGCGAATCACGCGATCTACAGTCATGCGCGCGAGCATCCCGAACTGACCGGCATGGGCACGACCTGTGTCACGCTCGTGCTCGCCGGTGGCCGCGCCTACATCGTCAACATCGGCGATAGCCGCGCCTATGTCGTCCGCAATGGCAAGCTGCGCCAGGTGACGCAGGACCACTCGTGGGTCGCCGAGCAGGTGCGCGTGGGGCTCCTGACCGAGGAGCAGGCGCGCAGCCACAGCCACCGCAACGTCATCACCCGCAGCCTGGGCACCCAGCCGAACGTCACCGCCGACCTCTTCATCGAGACCATGCACGATGGGGACCGTTTGCTGCTCTGCAGCGACGGCCTGCACGGCTATGTCGACGAGGCTACGATCCAGCGCGAGATGACCGGCCAGGGCGAGCCGGGCGTGGCCGCCAAGCATCTCATCGATCTGGCAAACGAGAACGGCGGTCCGGATAACATTACTGCGCTCGTCGTCCATCTGCTGGAGACGCCGGAGCCGGTTGGCGTTCTGGACCTGCCGAACGCGACGCCCACTGGGGAGGATGGCGTCACCCAACCGCTACCGGTGGTCACGGAACGATCCCCAGCGGCGTCGGCGCGCAGCAAAAAGGTCAAGTCGCGTCCTGTCGTCGCCCGCAGCCGGGGTCCAGCGCGCGTCTTCAGTGGTTTGCTGACCATCGTGGCGCTGCTCGCGGTGGTGGCGGGTGTCTGGTACTACTTCTTCGGGCCGCTGGCGATGCAGCGTGCTGCGACCGCGCATGCTCAGCAGGAAATTACGCATGCGCAGCAGACCATCCAGAGCGCCGCCGGCCAGGATCCAGAGACCGCCTTCGCCGCGCTCTCACGTGAGCGACAGGCGCTGGTGGACGCCGCAAACGATCCCAACGCCGACGAGAGTGTGCGTCAGCAAGCGCGCGCATTCCTGAGCAATGAATTCGCCGCCGCGGTGCAGAGCGCCGCCCAGCGCTATACCGCCGCCGCGCGCATCAAGACGGTTCCAGCCGATTCGATACTCAGCTACCAGGGCAACACCTGCACGCCGCCGGGCGGCAGCGCGCCCATCCAGCTCAACAAGGCCGACGCGCTCGCCACCGTCGCTCCGCCGCCGGTTCCAGCGCAGACCAAGCCGGGTGGGCCTCCGCCGCCTGCGCCCGCGCAATATCTCTATCTCATCAGCTCAGGGACACTGTACCGGGTCGCCGCGCCCGCTGATGGCAGTCTTGTCCCACAGGCTGGAGCGCTGGCTTGTATCGCTATGCCCGTGCCAGATGTCTCGTCTGTGCTCTCGATCGCCGGAGACGGTACGGTCATCTATGGGCTGGCCTACTACACCAACAGCGCGTATGCTGTGTTCTCCATCACGCCGGACGCCTCGGTTCCCAACGCCCCAGTGGCGTTCAAGGTGGAGAACAGGTTCACCGTGCCCACGACGAACGGCGAGAAGCCAACGCATCTGGCTGAAAGTGGCGGTAC
>DATAOM010000010.1:0-8205 GCA_036265775.1 Ktedonobacterales bacterium
GGCTCGCCACCGTGACGACGCCGCCGCCCTCAGGGAAACGCGCGCTGACCTCGGCGTATTTAAACGCAAGCAGCACAAAGACGATCATCGTCAGCGTGACGAAGAGTCCCGCCGCCGCCCCGACTTGTCCGTATAAGATGCCCGGCACATAGTAGACCGACGTGCCGATGTCGGCGAAGACCACCGCCCAGCAGAGCAGCGGCCCTAGCCGGCTAGCCACGTGTCCGGCGCCCGATCCTTCGGAGCCACCGGAGGTCGCGGGTGTGTTCTCACGCGTCACGTGCGAGACGCTCCTTCATGCCCCGTTCTCCCAGACGTTGAAGACACACGGGGTTGCGTCGAGTGGCGCCAATGAACACAGTGTAGCACGCCGCGCCTGTTGGAAGCGCGGCGGTGGGGTCTGCATCATGCTCGTCAGGTATCACTTTCGGAAAGACGCAGCAGCAGCCCGATGATGATGAAGTTGGCGATGACCGAACTGCCTCCGTAGGCGACGAAGGGCAGTGGCACACCGGTGAGCGGCATGACCTTGAGATTGCCAGCCAGGATAACGAGCGTCTGCAGGGCGAAGACTGCTGTCAACCCAACCGCCATCAGCTTGTTGAAGGGGTCGCGCGCCTGCGCGGCGATGGAGAGGCCACGGTAGACGAGCAGCAGGAACAAACCGATCAGCGCCAGCACCCCGGCGAAGCCGAACTCCTCGCCAAACGACGCGGCGATATAGTCGGTCGTCGCGGCGGGAGTAATTGTGGGACTACCCAGGCCGAGGCCGGAGCCGAAGACGCCGCCAGAGGCAAAACTGATCAGCCCCTGCACGATCTGATAGCCCTGGTTCGGTTCGACGGCGGGATCAAAGGCGCTGCCCATGATATCCAGGCGGGCGCGGGCATAACTGAAGATACCAAAGGCCGCTATCGCGCCGATGGCGAAGAGGATCAGGCTTGTCACGACGTACATGGGGCGGTTGCTGGCGACGTAGAGCATCGAGAGGAACAGGCCAAAGATCAGCAGCGCCAGGCCCAACTCGCGCACACCAATGATCATCAACAGCGCCACGCCGAGCATGACGAGCAACGGGCCCAGGTGCTTGAGCGGCGGCAGCGCGAACGGCCCGACCTTGAAGCGCGCCAGCGCCAGCATCTCCTGGTTCTCGCTCAGGTATCCGGCGAAGAAGATCACCAGGCAGATCTTGAGCAGTTCCGAAGGCTGGAAGGTTAAGCCGCCAGTGCCGAAGCCAATGGAAAGCACATCGCGGTTGGGCGCGTTCGTGTTGAAACTGCGTATTGCGCTGACAAGGGTGACCGCGACGAGGCCAAGTCCGACGACGGCCCAGGTATATTTGTAGTTGCGCAGCCAGCCAAGGCTCCGCGTGAGTCGCACAGTGACGACGCAGATGACCAAGCCGACGACGACGAAGAGGAGCTGCTTGAAGCCAAGGTCGTTCTGACCCACATCGGGTCCAAGCCGCGTCGCCATGATGACGCCGATGCTGGCCAGCGTGCCGGCGATCGGCAGCAAGGTCTGGTCGGCGTCGGGCGCGAAGATGTTGAGCGCAAGATGAGCGACGATCAGCGCCGCCATCAGGCCCAGCGCGGGGCCAAAAGCTTCGAGTGGTGGGAGTGTTTGCCGGTTAATGATCTGTGGCTGCGTGTGTACGATCGACAGTTCGAGCACAGAGATGGTCATGAAGGCCGCCGGCAGCAGCAGCAGCCACAGTTCGGTCCAGCGATAGCGATGGCCATCCATCAGCGCGCCAAAATTGCGGCGCGCCCTGCCCAGATCGATGGTGCGGCGACTAGCCATGAGGTCGGTTCCTTCCTGGTCAGACCGTGAACTTGAAGCGAACGTCGCCGACCTGGAGGATGTCGTCGGGTTTGACTGCTGTTGGCCCCGTGATCTTGCGCCCGTTGATATAGGTGCCGTTATGGCTGCCGAGGTCCTCGACCCAGAGCGAGCGGTTGCGGTAGGTGATGCGCGCGTGATCGGTCGAGACGACGCCGCTATCGATTACAACGCTGCTGGTGGGAGCGCGTCCAATCGTCGTGATCGGCTCGATGTCCATCCGCGAGTTGAGTGGGATCTTTGTTGTGCCCGAATCGATCACGATGAGGTGCCCTACGACTTGTCGCGCCTGTCCCGGAATCTGGGCGACGGCGGCGGCGCGACGCAGGTCACGTCGAGCGACTCCGACGATCTGCAAGATGACGAGATAGAGGATGACGACCAGGGCGATGCGCAGGATAAATAGAAAGCCGAATGGCCCACCGCCGTTGATGAGATCACTCAAGTTCATGTGGCGCGCTACCTCCGCTGGAAGATGAATTCGTGACTTCCAACGCCGAGTGTATCATTAGGCCGCAAGGGCACGGGCCGCTGGGCGCGTGCGCCGTTGACACGCACACCGTTGGTGCTGCTGACATCATATACGACAAACTGGCCGTTTTCGTAGCGAATCTGCGCATGGAAGCGCGAGACCTTGGGATCGTTCACGATCACCTCGTTCGAGAGGTTGCGTCCGATGCGCACCGTCTGCCGCTCCAGGCGGATCGGCTGCCCGCGCGTCGGCCGCACCAGGGTCAGCCAGGCGGGTGGAATCGAGCTGGCCGCCTCGCTCGCGCGGATCTGTTCGTTCAGTTCCGCCGTCTCGTCCGGACTGATGGTGCGGGTAGAATCGAGCGAGCCTGTATCCTCCACGCCACCTGCCGCCGCGATGGTCTGCGGATCGAGCAACTGCGTTGAGATGCGCGCCTGGCCGGTCACGATGTCGCTTGCCTCGTGCAGCCGGACCAGAGGGCGCGTGGTCATCGTGATGCCATTCTCCCGCGCCGAAGCGATCAGCCGGTCGGCGAGACGTACCGTGAGCGTACGCACGTGCTGCTCCATGCGCGCATAGTCACGTGGGCTAAGGTACACGTCGTAGACGTTCGGAGCGATGCGGCGGTCCGCGCCGACGCCGACGGCGGTGTTCACGCTCATCGCGCGCTCCAGCTTGCGCGCCAACTCCACCGGCTCCAGGCGGGTGCGGAACAGCCAGCCGAATGTTCCTTCCATGACGCCGGAGAGCGCGTCTTCGATCTTGCTCATCAGGCCCATCGTTGTGCTCCCTCCCACCCGTGAACGAACCATCAAACCAATGAGTCCCTATCGGGAAGATACCTGCCTGCCGCGCTCATCGCCAGTCAGCGCGCGTCTGGCGTCGGCGACATCGCGCGCCATCTGCTCCTGCAACGCCTCCACGCTCGCGAAGCGCTCCTCACCCCGCAGCCGCGCGACGAACTCGACCAGCAGCGGCTCACCGTACAGATCTAGCGACGCATCCATCAGATAGACCTCGACGAGTCGTGGCTTGCCGCTGCCAAACTGCGGACGGACACCCAGGCTGACCACAGAGGGCCGCTGCGCCTCGGTCTCTCCAGGCAGCCGCGCGCGAGTCGCATAGATGCCATCGGCGGGGAGCGCCTTGCGCTGATCGATGCGCAGATTCGCCGTAGGGAAGCCCAGCAACCTCCCGCGACGGTCCCCACCGACCACCAGACCGGCGACAGCGTATGGCCGACCCAGCAGCGCGGCGACGTGAGCCACATCGCCACGCGTCAACGCTTCGCGTACGGAGCCAGTGGTAATACGTTCGCTTTCGGGCGAATGTTCCAGCGGCGTGACTCGCCAGCCATGTTCCACCGCGCCTTGCGCGAGCGAGTCTTGGATTGCTAGTTGATCAACGTCCTGAGCAAGCAGGAGTGTGCGCAGATCATACCACTCGGCGATACGGTCGAGCGCCTCCTCAGTCGTCACCGGGCCGGTGTCGGGAGCATGAGAGATGACCAGCGTCTCGTCCACCAGCCCCGTCGCGCGCAGCAACTTGATACGCTCGCCCAGCAGCGAGAGACATGCTTCCTGAGCGCCATCCCGCTCGCCGGGACCAGGCCAAAGCAACGCTACCACCAGCGGCAGCCGCTCAGACCGCGCGATCTCCGCAGCCCGGTGAAGTGCGGCGAGATGCCCGCGATGCACGCCATCGAAGTCGCCGGGGATCACCAGGGCTGGCGGGCGCGTGGGCGGAACGCCGATACAGTACGTTACTCGCATCTTCCCAACCAGCGCGCTTGTGGGCCGACCTCGCCCATTCCTACCATCGTGTGTCCACGCTATACTACCACAGCCCCAGACGGGCGCGCTGTCGGCTAGTTCACATGTCTGTCACATGTCTGCATCGCGCGCCATCCCGATAGTTTGTACGGCGCCAGGGCACAAAGTCTCCCCCAGCAGACGCGGTACAATGGAAGCTGTGTACGAATGCGGCGCCGGCGCTGAATTCCCTCTCTGGCGCCAGGGCATTAGGTGACCAGATGCAGAGCGACCTTGCGCACGGCTCTTCCAATCCACAGACACTGGCGCAGCGGCTGCGCGCTCTCCATGTGCGTGTCACGCCACAGCGCCTCCTTGTGCTGGAGGCGCTGGCCGCGCATGGCGGCCACATGACCGCTGAAGAGGTGATGCGCTGGGCGGCTCCGCGTTCTTCCGGCCTTAATCTGGCGACAGTGTATCGCACGCTGGAACTGCTGGTCTCCCTGGGGATGGTGGCGCAGACGGACCTGGGCGGCGAGGCGACGGCCTTCGAGCTGGTTGGCGGCGCGCCGCATCATCATCTGGTCTGTGAGCGATGCGGCGCAGTGATCGAGATGGACGACGGCCCGTTTCAGTCGCTGCGGACAGATGTGCTGCGGCGCTATGGCTTCGACGCGCGTTCACGCCACATCGCGCTCTTCGGCGTCTGCCGCAACTGCCAGCGCCGCGACGCTGAAGGCGAGGCCGATACCCGCTGATGTGATAGAATACGAGGTCTCGCCGTCTGGATGGCTGCGCTGGCCTGCCCAGACTAGTACTGCGGAAAGTGGTTGAAGAAGATGGCTCGTATCCCGCCCGTCAACGCGACTGGAACACATGATTACCTCCCACGCGACCTCGTGCGGCGCAATCATGTGTTCGCGTTGCTGCGCGAGACCTTCGAGCGCTACGGCTTCGAGCCGCTGGAGACGCCAGCCATCGAGAACACGAACGTGCTGGAGGGCAAATACGGCGAGGAGGGCGAAAAGCTTCTCTTCCGCATCCTCAAGCGCGGGCGCAGTCTGGAGTCCGCCGCCAGCAAGCTCGACAGCGCGGATGAGCGCACGGCTGGCGCGCTCACGCGGATACTCTCCGACGAGGCGCTACGCTACGACCTGACCGTGCCGCTTGCGCGTGTGATTGCTGCGCAGCAGGGCAAGCTGCTGCTGCCGTTCCGCCGCTACCAGATGCAGCCGGTCTGGCGCGCTGACCGCCCGCAACAGGGACGCTTCCGCGAGTTCTTCCAGTGCGACGTAGACTGCGTGGGCAGCGCGTCCGTCACGGTCGAGGCGGAGATGCTGGCGATGGTCAGCGAGGTCTTCGAGCGGCTGGGCTTCTCGCGCTTCGTCATCCGCGTCAACCACCGCGCGCTGCTCGCCGCGCTGCTAGAGAGCGAGGGCGTGGCGGCGGAGCTGCGCACGGGCGTCCTCGTCGCCATCGACAAACTCGACAAGATCGGCGCCGATGGCGTCAGGACCGAACTCGCAAGCCTTGGTGTTCCTGCTGAGGTCGCGGATCGCCTGATGGTCGCCATCAGTATTACCGGCGCGCCGGAAGCGGTGGTGGAACAACTGAGCCAGAGGACGAAGCTCGGCGAGAACGCCGTCGGCGTCGCGGCGCTGGACGATCTGCGACGCCTCTTCGGCTATTTGCGCGACCTCGGTGTGCCAGATGGGCGCTACGCCTTCGACGTCTCGACGGTGCGCGGCCTGAGCTACTACACTGGGATCATCTACGAGACCATCGCCGAGGGCGCGCAGGTCGGCTCGCTCTGCAGCGGCGGGCGCTACGACGAGCTGATCGGCCAGTTCACCGGACGCGATCTGCCCTGCGTCGGCATCTCGTTTGGCCTCGACCGCATGTTCACGGCGATGGATCTGCTTGGCCTCGACACGGAAGTTCCTGTCACCGCCACGCAGGCGCTTGTCACGCTGCTTGGCGCCGAGAATATCGCGGCCTCCTTCGCTGCGGCGCAGGCGTTGCGTGCGGCGGGCGTGCGCACCGAGATCTACGCCGACGAGTCGAAGGCGCTCAAGGCGCAGATCAGCTTTGCCGACAAGAAGGGCATTCCGCTGCTGATTGTGATTGGCGACGACGAGCGGACCGCTGGGAACGTGACCCTGCGCGACCTGCGCGCCCGTCAACAGGAGACGCCGCCACTGAACCGGCTCGCCACGCGCGCCCGCGAGATACTCGAACTGGACGCCCTGGGTGGGCAGGGAACGTCCATTTCCGAGATCTGCTAGCTGTCGCGGAGTATGCGTTTGGCGCCACACGATGGCCTGAAGAAGCGGATGCGGGCTGAAGGACTTGGCTCGCGGCTCACAAAGAGAGGGAATGCAAAATGGCCGAGGTGATCTTGTACCATCACGCGCAAGGCCTGACATCCGGCGTACGCGACTTCGCGGAGCAGCTCCGGCAGGCTGGTCACACTCTTCACATTCCGGATCTTTATGATGGACATGTCTTCGATAGCCTGGAGGAAGGCATAGCCTACGCCCAAAACGTCGGGTTCGGCGCAATCATGGAACGTGGCCAGAGCGCCGCCGAAGGGCTGCCCAACACCCTTGTCTACGGCGGGTTCTCGCTCGGAGTCATGCCGGCGCAGATGCTAGCCCAGACACGCCTCGGCGCGAAGGGCGCCTTGCTATTCCACGCTTGTTTGCCAACCTCAGAGTTCGGCGGCGCATGGCCAGCAGGTGTTCCAGTTCAGATACACGGGATGGATGGCGACCCGCTCTTTGCCGAGGAAGGTGATCTCGACGCTGCCCGCGCGCTTGTCGCAACAACTTCGGATGCCGAGCTGTTTCTCTATCCTGGTAAGGAGCACCTATTTGCCGACGACAGCCTGCCCTCCTACGACGAGCGCGCCACCGCGTTGCTCATGGAGCACGTCCTGCGCTTCCTCGACGGCGTCAAATAGCTGCACGCCAGTGTTATAAGTGGCGGCAGCTAACCCCGGACTGGCTTCGCGCGCTCGATCATCGTGCCCGCGCCCTCGTGCGTGAGTAATTCGCGGATCAGTACGTGCGGTTCGTGGCCGTTGACGATATGGACACGGTCGGCGGTATCCAGCGCGCGCAGGCACGCCTCCGCTTTGGGGATCATCCCGCCATGAATGACGCCGTCCGCGATCAGCGCACGCGTCTGCTCGTCGGTGAGGGCCGAGAGCAACTGGCCGTCGCGGTCAAGGATACCCGGCACGTCGCTGAGGTAGAGCAGCTTCGTTGCGCCAAGGCCGCGCGCCAGGTCCGCCGCCGCGTCGTCGCCGTTGATGTTGAGTACCGCGCCATCCGCGCTCAACCCTAGCGGCGCGATGACCGGGATGTATCCCGCAGCGTTGAGCGCCGTGATCGGCCCTGGATCGACACTCTCCACCGCGCCGACATAGCCGAGGTCGGGATCGAGCTGGCGCACCTGCAGCAGCCCGCCATCCACACCCGTCAGGCCGACAGCGCGCCCACCTAATTCACCGATCAGCCGCACCAATTCGCCGTTCACCTTGCCCGCCAGGGTCATGCGCACGACTTCGAGTGTCGCGGCGTCGGTCACACGCAGGCCGCGCACGAAGACGCTGGGGATGTCCAGACGCTCCAGCCACTCGTTGATCTCCGCGCCGCCGCCATGCACAAGCACGGGCCGCGCGCCCAGGCCATGGAGCCAGATGATGTCTTCGAGCGCGTCGCGCTGGTTTTCGAGCGCGCTGCCGCCGAGTTTGATGACCAGCGTCTTGCCGCGCAGCGCCTCGATGTAGGGCTGCGCCTCTTTGAGCACCTGCGCGATGATCTCGTGTTGGGCGACCTGGCTCGCCTCCGCCAGCGCGCGTACGCCGCCATTCACATCGGCCATCAGGGATACACTCCTTCGAGCGGCAGGCCAAGCGTCTCCGGCAGGCCGTACATGACGTTGGCGCACTGGATCGCCTGTCCCGCCGCGCCTTTTACCAGATTGTCGAGCGCGCTGATCAGAATCAGGCGCTGGCTGTGCTCGTCCAGCGTCGCCGCGACGAAGCAGCGGTTCGAGCCGAGCGTCCATTTCGTATGCGGCGTCTCGGTGACAAACTCCACGAATGGCTCCTGCGCATAGGCGCGCTCGTAGGCG
>DATAOM010000011.1:0-4330 GCA_036265775.1 Ktedonobacterales bacterium
GACAGCGGCGCTGCATGCGGAGCCCCACCACTGATTAAACTGGTCCACGGAATTGTAGAGATCGACGCGCTTGCCCTGCGTGAACGCCTGAACGTTTGCCGCCACACCCGTCGTGCGGATCGCGTATGCCTGCTGCTGTTGCGTGAAGGCGACGGCGTTGGCCAGCGCTTGCCATCCCTCCTGCGCCAGCGCTGGATTGTGCGCCGCCATCTCTGCGGAGGTGATGAGGAAAGTGAGCGCGAGCAGCGAGATCATGACGCGCTTCATCAGCGTGATGCGTAGCGGGGTAGGCGTCGGCGCGACACGTGGCAGCGGCGCGAGCGTCCCGCCGGCAATGATCACTGGCGGCTCCGTCGTCTTATTCTGGCCTGCGACATCCAGGGACATGTCAAAAGTGAATGGCGTAATAACTCGCTGTGCGCCTGTGCTGAAGCGGTTCAGTTGGTGTTCAGGACGGCTCATGCCTCCATGGACATCTGGCAGAACCAGCGTTGCGTTGTTGTCCGCATCCCAGGATTCAGCGGCGGGAGGCAGCGATGTGCGGTGTTCGTGCTGCCGTTCGAGCCAGCGCTTGCTACGTCTGTCAAGCTTGCCGTCAGGCGTCACGACGAGTGGTCGCTGAATCGGGCGAGCGACGGCGGAGCGCCTGCCGGCGCCACGTCGCTCGTCGTCAGGCATCTCAGGAGTATAGGCGCGCGCTGGTCGCATCGGTAGAGCGTCCTTTTTGGGCGTTCGAGCCGGCTGGGCAAATCCGAAGAAGGCGTCGCACTGTGTGTAGCGGAATGGCCAGGAGGATGGAGGTTGGCCTGCATGCAGCGCGCTTCCGTAGTATCCAGAACACAAGAAATATGGTCAAGCCCACTACCCAAATTTCCCGGAGCGGCGGCCTGTGTTTCGTGGTTGTGCGCCGATTGGGCGACGGGCGCTGACAAATCCGCCTGTCTATGGTACATTGGGCGCTGACTCCATCGCTGACTCCGTGTGGGAACGCAGACAGCGCGTCGTCATCAGCAATCACGGCTAGCAAGCAACTCAACAACGAGCGGGCGTGGAAAGGAAGCCATCATGGGCAGGCGGGGACGTGGATTGGGCGACGCATGGCCGGATGAGGCCGTGTCCGTCTGGACGCGAGGCCCGGCGCGGCTGCCGATTCTTCCGCCGCCGTATCCGCTCGACCGCGACTCAGAGACCGTCCAGACGCGCGAAGGGCCGCCTGGGCGCTTCATCGGCGCAGAGTTCTCGACCGTACCCAGCACCACACAGACCTTTGGCCCAGGACTTGGCCGTCCAGTGCGCCAGGCGCCGCTCGTAGACCCACGCGCCCGGCAAACGGCCAAACTCACGGCGCAACTGGGCAGGCAAACGCGACGCTTCACCGGTGAACTCAATGTCCGACCGGTAACGGGACCGTTCGGCACGCGGCCATTGAGCGGCCCGTTTGGCCGTCCTACCAATCCGGTGCTTGGCCAGAATCCTGCGTTCACGCGGCGACCGGTCACCGGCCCGCTCGGGCAGCGCCGGACAACAGGACAATTGCAATGGCAATCACCGTATGTCGCGGTAGCGCCGCGAGTGGGTGGGGTGCGCGGAGCATATGTCATTCTCGGCTTCGTCGCGGTGGCGATGATAGCGCTGCTCTTTGCGGCGAACGTCATACCGTTGAGCGCGATCACTGACCTGTTCAGTGGCGCGCCGCCGTCTAGCTCCGGCCAGCAAGGCGTGGGGCAGTTGCCGGCCCCGTTGATTGGCAGCGGGCGACAGGATTTCGAGGCGCTGTATGGCGCGCCGAAGGGACAGACAGGCGACGGCTCACAGTACGAGGTCTCGATTTCTGGGCGTCCGGTCTTGCTGACGGTGAAGTGGGGACAGGGAACAGACCAGCGTACACGTGTCTTCGCGCTCACTGCGGCTCCCCGCTCGCCTGCGGGACCCTGGGACGCCGCTACCGCCGATACGATCTGCAATGCGTTTTTGCCAATAGACGTTGCGCTGGCGGGGGCGTCGAATGGGGTGGGATACACGGAATACATCTATACCAGCGCGGCGCTAGCGCAGGTCTTTGCCTCGCAGTATTTCGTAGATGACTCATACAAGGCAGTCCCATCCGGAACCCTCAACCGGCTCGATCAGATATCGCAGGCTGGGCAAACCGGTGTCACCTCGTGTACAATTGCCCTCGGTCGCCATTGAGCCTGTCGGCGCGTGAGAAAAGTCGGTCAGGCCGCGTACCTATCTCAAGTCCCATCGCCATAGCATCTGGCCCGGCAGATATATTTACGCGCTGGGAGGGATGATGTATACCTCTGCTGTGGGGCAAGACGCTTTTCGTAATGTGACAACACAACAGGAGAATGATGGATGCCGACGAGTACCGCGCGACACAAGGGCCTGAAAAGTCTTTCGCTCCTCCTTGCGCTGGCGCCCCTGACATTCATCGCCGCCTGCTCTGCAACGAGCGCTAGCGAGGAGCCGACATCAACGGCAACCCTCGCGCCGACGGCGACCGCCGCAGCCTCGCCAACCTCGTCTGGTGGTGGCTCGGGCATCGAGGTCAAGGTCTTTTTCTCCAAGCACCCTGAAACAGATAGCAATGTCCAGGCCGTCTTTGCTGTCAAGCGCGTCTCGCCGACCTCAGGTGTGGCGACTTATGCCGTCCAGCAGCTCATCGCAGGGCCGACGGCGGCCGAGAAGGCGCAGGGCTACTTCACCGAGTTGCCTGCCTCGCTGACGGGCGCGTCGAACTGCGGCGGCGCTGACTTCCAGATCACCCTCAATACGCATATTGACCCGCACACGGGAACGCCTTCGACGCAGACCGGCACAGCGGTCTTGAAATTCTGCCGCGCGACCCAACTGGCGGGTGATCTCGTCGGACCGCGCATCAGGGCTGAGTTGGACGCGACGCTGAAGCAGTTCCCGACGATCACGAAAACACAGATTTTGACGAACACGGGGCACTGCTTCGATGACGCCAGCGGTCAGGATAACTGCTGACCACTCGCGACTTCGCTAGCTTCTATAAGCTTCCATAGCGCGATTTACGGCAATATATATTCCTCTACGCCCTGCGGTGGGGCGTAGAGGTTTTTCGCGTAATTGGCCAAAGCGCTGTGACCATTTCTGCGTTGGCGTGCGTCTTACCTATACAGAAGAGCCGGAAAACCCTTGTCGCCGTGCGGAGGACACGACGGCGACCCTGTAATACAGCTATCAGCGCCCCATGCCCTACTCGTCCAGAGGTGGACTCGTTGCGCTTTTTGCGCTTAGCGATAGGGCGATCTATCGTCTGTCGCGAGTGCACAAGAGATCGTGCCTACCTAGCGGCCAGTGGCCTTGATTCAACCGGAGCGCGGAATGAAAAACTCCCTGGATGCGCCAGAGTACGAGCCTTACGAGCCTGAAGAATTCGACTCAATCGAGCCAAACGACGAGAGTGCGGAGAACGACGAGGCGATCGAAGTTGTCCCTGCGCAACGCGTCTGGCCGCTCGAGATTCCACAGGAGTGGCGCGACCGGCTAGCGCTCTGGCAGGCGCGTGTCGCCGAGGAGATGCGTTCTCTGCACAGCCGCGCGCTGGTTCCCCTGGGGTGGGAATCGGAGGCGACGACGCAGCCAAATCTGCCCGTTCTGCGCTCTCTCACCCCTCAGCGCCCCGACGGGCGCCAAAAGCTCCTGCTGGTCAGTTCGCTCGTCGTCGTCGCGGCGATGTTTGTCTCGTTGCTACTTCCCGGCATGGGTATCCTGAGCGCGTACAAGGAGTACAGCGATCTGCGCGCACTTGGCGAGTCGGGATTGCATCACCTGCTTGCCGTGAAGGATGACTTTGCGGGGCTGGCGTCGTTGATGGGCGCTTCATCCGGCTCAACCGGAGCGTCGTCTTCCACCTCGAAAAACGCAACCTCCAAGACAGCAGCCACGAACGCTGCAAGTGGGGGTCTTGGCAGTGCGCTCGATCCGAAGGCGCTCAAGAACGCGCAGGCCGAACTCAAGGCCGCGCAGCAGGATTTCAACGAACTGCGCGGGCGTCTCAGCGCGCCTGACTGGATACTCGTTACCGCTGGCTCCATTCCTGGGCTGGATTCCAAAATTGCCTCGGTACGGGCGCTTGCCGATGTAGGCGTGGATGTTTCGACCATCGGCGTCGAATCACTCGGCGCGGTCATGCCGCTGATTGACCGGCTCACTACTAAATCGGCGTCGCTGGGCGATAGCGAGTTGCTGACGAAGGCTGACCTAGACCATATCAAGACCGCCGCGACACACGCGATGGATCTGCTGCAGGACGTGCAGGTAAAGCTGGCTGGCGTGAACCTCAACGATCTGCCCATCA
>DATAOM010000012.1:0-2420 GCA_036265775.1 Ktedonobacterales bacterium
TCCATTCCCGTTGGCGTGATGTGCGCTATGTGAACCATTCGTCATGCCTGCGCCATTGAATCCATTCGCGCCACTGGTCTGCGGAGAAGCGCTGGATGAAGACTCGCGTCGTGGCGGAGCGCCGCCAGCGGGCGGAGACCCCGTAGGATCGGACGACAGCGTGAAGCGCACGAGGACTGGCTCCTCCACGATCTGCTCCAGCGCCCACTCGACCGTCTGCCGCCGCGCCGGATCGCGCAGTTGTTCAAGATGAAACTGGAAGTCCACCTGGAGGACAATCGTCGGAGGCGCTCCGGACTCTAGCGAAACAGGGCGCGCTGAACTGAGCAGACCGGAGACGCTGGGGCTGCGCGACTTGCAGACCTTGCGCACATCGGCCCAGCGGCGCTGCGCGACTTCCAGCAACGCTGATGCGCCTGCGCTGTTATGCTGTGGCGTAGGCGAAATTGGCGCTGCTGGCGGCTCGCTCTGATGTGGATCTGGAGCAGGCATGACTGGCGCGGACCGCGTCACCTCGGCAAGCTGGCCCGTATCCTCCCATGCCGCGCGCGCGATCTCTTCCATGTCCAGTTCGACTGGAGCAGGCGATGATGGCGCTGGCATTGGCTGAGGCGCTTGAGAAGCGGCTGGCGATTGAGCTCGCTGTGGCGCGGCTGGCGACGGGGCGGGCGAACGCTGCTGCGCTGGCTGCGATTGGGCGACCGCGCCACCGTTACGACGCACCGCGAGGCACTCCAGCAAGAGCAGTTCCAGCGCCAGTTGTGGCGTCGGCAGGCCCCGCGCCGGCGACTCCATCCGCGCGAAGACCCGCGCGCATCCAGTCAACTCATCGAGCGAGAAGCGGTTCGCCAGTTCACTGAGCGCCCGCGCCTCGTCCTCAGTGCGTTCCATCACGCGCACGACATCCACGCCAGCGCGCGCCAGCAACAAAGCGCGCCATTCGTCGGCAAGCTGCTGCTGCAACTGGCGCAGGTCGGCGCCCGCCGCCACGAGATCGTTGAGCGCGTCAAGCGCGTCGGCGGCTCGCTGGTCCGCTATCGCTTCGAGGATGCCACGCAACGCGGCGGGATCGGCGAGGCCCAGCATGGCGTGCAGGCGCTCGGCGTCTATCTGATCGCCACAGTACGCCCGCGCCTGGTCGAGCAGGCTCAGCGCATCACGCATACCACCATTCGCCGCACGCGCTAGGGTCTCCGCGACGCCTGGCTCCAGCGTCAGCCCCTCGCCCACCGCGACGTAGCGCAGCCGGTCCACCAGCGCCTGCATGGAAAAGCGGCGGAAGTCGAACCGCTGGCAGCGCGAGACCACCGTCGGCAGCACCTTATGCGCTTCAGTGGTAGCGAGGACGAAGATGACGTGCGGCGGCGGCTCCTCCAGCGTCTTGAGCAGCGCATTGAAGGCCGAGGTCGACAACATATGCACTTCGTCGATGATGTAGACCTTGTAGCGCCCGCCGCTGCCGAGCAGATTGACGTTCTCGCGCAGATCGCGGATGTTATCCACGCCGGTGTTGGAGGCGGCGTCAATCTCGATCACATCGGGTGAGTGACCAGCGGAGATCTCCAGGCAGGAGACGCACTCGTTGCATGGCTCGCCGTCGCGCGGATTCGCGCAGTTTATCGCCTTCGCCAGCAGGCGCGCCGCACTGGTCTTGCCGGTACCGCGCGGGCCGCAGAAGAGATACGCGTGCGCCAGCCGCCCCTCGCGCACGGCGTTGAGCAGCGTGCGGACGGTCGCCTCCTGGCCGACGAGGTCGGAGAAGGTCTGCGAGCGCCATTTGCGGTAGAGCGACTGCGACGCCATGTGTCTGCCCCGGTTCGCTGAAAGTGTCTGAAAACAAAGCGGTGACGCGAGAGAAACAACGTCGCTATCTAAGACGAGGGAGCCGGTCCCACCGGCGCGCATCACGACAAACAGGCGCCTCGGTGAGTGCGAATCTACAGCGCCGAAGCCAGAAAAACAGCGCCCAGAAGAGATATACCATTGGGCGCAAAGAAGAAAGGGTGATGGTCGTGCACCCGCCGTTGATCGTCAGCCACCGGCCCCGCGGTCCTCTCCAGCTCAGACCCGGCGATCCCGCGGCGCCCAGAGAGGTCCACTTACCGCTGCTTCCTTCCGGACCTGACGGGGTTCGCAGACATCTGCCGCGCGGGGACCGAATCCTCATAACCTTCGAGTTCGTAAGCGCCGGCTACCTCGTAACCGCGGGCGGGGATTCAGTCCCGCATATGAGCGTTTCGGGTACAGGGCAGCCCAGGCTCCCCACCTAGCACGACCTCAACCCCATTGTATCCCAAGACGTAGGGTGGGTCAAAGCAATACGCCGATGGTCAGATACGGGTCAGACCTGGGTGAGTTGAACGAGGTTGCCGCAGGTGTCGTCGAAGATGGCGACCGTCGTCGGGCCAACCGTCGTCGGC
>DATAOM010000013.1:0-2590 GCA_036265775.1 Ktedonobacterales bacterium
CAACACAGCGGCGACGTGGGTCGCGCGGGTGTGCTGGGATGAAGGTATCACCAACACCAACACCGCGCATCACTGGGTGTATGGCGAGACGCGGGAGCACTTTGGCCTGGGAGCGCAGTTGGCCGTGTGCGCCAGGGCCAAGGCAGTGGAAGCGATCAAAGCGGTCAGGGCTAAGAAGCGCGAGACCTGTCCCACGTTCGCCCCTCGTGGCAGCATCCGCTACGATGCGCGCACCTATCGCCTGATGACCCTTGATCGCGTCTCGATCAATACACTGGACGGTCGCGTTGTCTGCCGCCTGCTCTTGGGCGCGCGTCAGCACGCGATGCTGGTGGACCCTGTGTGGGAAGTCGGCGGCGCTGATCTGGTGTGGCGCGCAGGTGTCTACTATCTCCATGTGACGCAGAGTCGAGAAGCGCCGCTGGAAACAGCCTCGGATGGTGGAACCCTTGGCGTAGACCTCGGCATCGTCAATCTGGCGACGGATAGCGAAGGCGAACACTTTACCGGGAAGATTATTCCAATCGTTCGTGGCCGCTACTATCTGCGCCGCCAACGGTTGCAGAAAGTCGGCACAAAGAGCTCCAAACGCCGTCTGCGCCAGATACGCCGCCGCGAGTCCCGCTTCCAATCCGATGTGAACCATTGTATTAGCAAGAAGATCGTGCAGAAAGCCGCCGTATCGTGCAAGGCACTCGCTCTTGAAGACCTCAGTGGGATTCGAGAACGAACAACGGTTCGACACGAACATCGCTATGAGCGGCACATCTGGGCGTTCTTCCAACTGCGCCACTACATCACCTACAAGGCGGCACAAGTTGGCGTGGCAGTGCGTCTGGTAGCCCCACGCAACACCAGCCGCACATGTTCGGCCTGCGGGCATTGTGAGAAGGCCAATCGAAAATCCCAAGCTGAGTTCTCCTGCCAGCGATGTGGCTTTACTGCGAATGCGGACCATAACGCCGCTATCAATATCAGCAGAAAAGAATGGGCCGCAGTCAATCGGCCTCTGGCGTCACCCCGAGAGGGGTAGACGCAAGCCCTCGGCTTTAGCTGCGGGGTTGTTGACACGCTACCTGGTTTCGTGAACTGTTCTATAGCTACTTGGCGATGCCCAACTCCGCGAGGATCTTGTCCTGCCGGGCTGTCATCGCCTGATAGCCCGCTTCCGTCTTATCGTCGTAGCCGACGAGGTGCAGCACGCCATGCGCGAGCAGGTACGCGCACTCCCAGCCGAGGCTGTGTCCTGCCTGCGCCGCCTGCCGTGTCGCCGTCTCGTGCGAGACCGCGATATCGCCGAGGTAGAGAAAGCGGTCGTCTTCCTCTTCCTCAAACTCTTCCAGGTCGCTCCCAACCTCGTCATCGTCTCCGGCGTCCTCAAAGTCAGCCAGCGCCTCAGTCGTCGCGCCATTCATGCCTGGCGCGTCGTCAGGCTCTGGCTGCCAGAGCTGGTCGGCGGGCGCCTGCACCATTGGCTCATCCTGGAACGGGAAGGAGAGCACGTCGGTTGACGCGTCGATCTCGCGGAAATCGCGGTTGAGGATGCGCAACTGCTCGTCGGTGGAGATCAGGACGCCCACCTCGACCGGCTCCTCGACGCCGACCTCCGCGAGAGTATGCGCGATCACATCCAGCGTCTGTTCCTCGCTCAACCCGGTCAACTGCTCGAACGACGCCTCGGGCGGCTCGATGGTAATCGTCACCATCAGATCGTCATCCTGCATCCGTCGTTCCTCTCCTTCACCTATCCAGTCAAGCGCTCCAGCGGCGCTCGCTCACTGCCATCTCACTATACAGCAAGCATTCGCGCGCGCATAGAGGCGTTACTCTACCAGTACCATAGGCGCCCCACCGCATGCGCGCACTCGTGTGCAACCATCCTTACCGCTGTGGCCTGCGCGGCGGATTGACCCGTTTGGCGCGGATGAACTCCTGCGCGCGGGTACGTTGTCGCTCCAGCGCTATGCGCTCCCGGCGTGCTTGCCACGCCATATAGCCTAGCGCGGAGCCGCCCAAGAGCGTCACAATCCCGACCGCCAGCAGCAGCCAGTTCACGCCACCATTTGAGGCGCCAGACCCAGCGCCCGCTGCGACGATGGTGATCTTCTGGGTCGCCTGACTCATCGCGCCGCTTTGCTCGATGGCGCCGACTTTCGCGGTGTACGTTCCCACCGCAGAGTATACGTGCGTCGTCTCCGGCGTGTTCGTCGTGGTCACTTGCGAGCCATCGCCGAAGTCCCACTGGTAGCGGATGAGCGTGTCGCCAGGGGGATTGGAGGGTGGGCTGGACTGCGAGGCGTCGAAGGTCACGGTATCGCCGACGGAAGCGCTAGCCGAACTGACGCTCAACGCGGCCTTTGGCAGCTCCGGAACGATCACCACGTCAATCGTCGCCACTGCCTTCGCGCCGCGCTTGTCGGTGACGATCAACGCGACGTAGCCCCGGCCTATCGCGCCGAACTTGCGCGTGACCTTCGCCTGCGTCGAGGTTTCGCCGTCGTTGAAATTCCAGAGGTAGGTCAGCGGCGAGCCGTCGGCGGATTGCGAACCAGCGGCGTCGAAGGTGACGTCGGCGCCGATCTCGATAGAG
>DATAOM010000014.1:0-11783 GCA_036265775.1 Ktedonobacterales bacterium
GATCGGACGGGTCTTCCCAGATGTCCACTCCTTGATTGAGACCTCGCCGAGCTTGCTGCCTGAAATTGCTCCACTCATTTTGGACCAGCACGTCAGGCGCACCCAGCTCAATGAGTCGCTGCAACCGACCGACGCGCGCACTAGGTACCTCCTCCCAGACCTGGCCGAAGATGTACTGCCAGCGCTCCCCGAGCAGCTCCAACAGGCACGTCGTCGGCAGATCCTCGTCGGTGAAGAGCCGCCATTTGGTGCGCACCCAACGGACACTGACCGGTACACCTTGCTCCGGCCAGTCCCACTCGTCCAGATGATCCAGCATGATCGTCAGCGCATCCGAGAGTTCCTTGAGCAGCGTCGGATTGCCTATGAAGCGCTGCGCCTCGGCTCGCACCTCTGCAGGACGGTACACATCCTTGGCGATGCTCTGCAGCATAGCGCCTAAGTCAGAGACCTCAGCGCCGTCTGCTTCATAGACAAAATCGGCGGAGGTCCGGTAGGGCGCGTCATCCACCGTCTTGCGCAGTTCTTGTCGCAGCTCGGGGCTATCCAGCCCAGCGCTAGTGAATAGCTCATCCAAGAGTTTCGTGTGTGGGCTGCCATCGCGATCGGCCAGCGCAAGCCCTACCAATTCTTGCTTGAGAGCATCAGGTGCGCCGGGCTCACTGCTGTCTGAGCTGTCTGCGCTTCCCGCGGTCCACTCCTCCAAAAGCGCTCCGAACAGATAGACGATATCGGCGCGCAACCGCCCGCGACGCAGCTCCCGCTCCAGTTCGGCGCGCCAGAACGTCAGTGTTCCAGAAGACGCCTGGCTGCCATCCCCCTGCCTCAGAATTAGCTCCAGGTTTCCGACATCTGGATGCAGTGGCTGCTTAGCAAACTGCATCTCGCGCAGCCCTGCGTAGAGCAGGCGTAGGCGCGATGCATCGTCGTGGGCGTTGGCCGCCGCGCGTGCCAGTTGGTCGTATGCCGCGAGGGACTTGTCACGCTGGTCGCGCAGTTCGCGGAACTTCACCTGGGTGATGAACTGTTCGCTCGGACTGAACACTGGTTGCGCTCCCTTCTCATCGCCGCCCGAGGCCGGCGCTTTGGCTGCGCCAGAAGATAGGGGCGGGTCCTTGCTCAGTTCTCATGTAGGATAACAGAAGCGGAAGATCTGCAAGTGGGAGATTATGCCTGGTTCATCGCACGCTGAATGCAGCATGCGTGCTGCGTCGCCTGATGTCGCGTGGCGCTGGGCTGATCTGGGCTATGGAGTAGGGTCGCTCTGCCGCCAGCCTGGATCGGCCAGCGCCGCCAGCGCCGCCGCCTGTTCCGCCTGGCGCTTATTCTTCCCAGTTCCCTGTCCCACCACGACATCGCCGATCAGCGCCTGCACGACAAACGTGCGATCGTGCGATGGCCCAGACTCCTCCAGCAGTTGGTAGCGTGGTGTCAGGCCGAGCGCCCCTTGCGATAGCTCCTGCAAACGCGACTTGGCGTCCTTGATGCGCGGCCCCACGCCTGCTGCCTCGATGCGCCCCAGTTCTCCCAGCAGGTACGGCTCCAGGAAAGCGCGCGCGACTGCCATACCGCCATCTAGATACAGCGCGCCAAGTACCGCCTCGAACGCCGCCGCCAGCAGCGGCGTGCGCGTGCGCCCGCCCATCGCATCCTCGCCGCGCCCCAACCGCAAGTATGGTCCCAACTCCAGCGCCTCCGCGAAGCGCGCCAAAGTCGCCGCCTGGACCAGCGCCGCGCGATACTGTGTCAGCATCCCTTCATCGGCCTGCGCATAGCGCGCATAGAGCAGATCGGCGCTCATCAGGGCCAGCACAGCGTCGCCAAGGAACTCGAGCCGCTCGTTGTTGACGACATCAGGCGCGGCGAATTCATACGCATAGGAGCGGTGAGTCAGCGCGTCGACGAGTAACTGTCTGCGCGCGAAAGTGTGGCCGAGCCTGCGCTCCAGCGCGGCCAGTGGATCGTCGCTGTCCTTATGCGCCCGCTCTACATGCGCCTGCTCTTCATCCTCGCTCACGGTCAACGCTCCACCACGAGTCCAGCGCCATCGGTCACGTCGCCGATGAGCATTGCGTTGACGCCAGCCCCCGCCAATATCTGAATCGCCTGCTCCGCAGCCGCGCCCGCGACGGCGGCCAGCAATCCACCCGACGTCTGCGGGTCGAGCAGGAGCAGCCGGTCCACGTCTGAGACGTCCTCGGCCCAGGTCACATGCTCGCCGACCGAGCGGCGGTTGCGATCTGTCCCGCCAGGCGTCTCGCCCGCTGTGGCGTACTCGCGCGCGCCAGGCAGGAGCGGCAGGCGCGAGGCGCTGAAGCGAAACGCGACGCCACTCTGTGAGGCCATCTCCCAGGCGTGACCGAGCAAGCTGAACCCTGTCACATCCGTGCAGGCGTGGAGATCATCGCCTAGCGTTCCCAGCGCGCGCGCCGCCGCCGCGTTGAGCGTCGTCATGCTGGCGACCGCCGCCACCACGTGCGCCTCACTCGCCGCCTCGTGCTTCAGCGCGGTGGTGATGACGCCCGTGCCAATCGGCTTGGTCAGCAGGAGAACATCGCCTGGCCGCGCGCCACCCTTGGTACGCACACGCTCCGGATGGACGACACCGATGGCGGCCAGTCCGTACTTCGGCTCGTCATCGATCACGGAGTGTCCGCCCGCGATGACGGCTCCAGCCTCGCGAACCTTCTCCGCGCCACCGCGCATGATCTCGGTCAGGATGGCCTGATCCAGCGACTCCGGGAAGGTGACCAGATTCAGGCAGAGCAAGGGTGTTGCGCCCATCGCGTAGAGATCGCTGAGCGCGTTGGTGGCGGCGATGGCGCCGAAGGAATAGGGGTCATCTACGACCGGCGGAAAGAAGTCTACGGTGGCGACGATGGCCTGCTCACCGTTGAGGCGGTACACGGCGGCGTCGTCGGCGGCGCCCAGCCCCACCAGCAGATCCGGCGCCGCGCCAAAGGTCTGCGCGAGCGGCCGCAGCGCGTTCGCCAGCGCGTCAGCGCCCATCTTGGCCGCGCAGCCAGCGCAGTTTGCCATCGTCGTCAGCCGCACACGCTCTTGCGTCGCCATAGCCCGCCCCGTCCCTGCTACTCGCCGAACAACGCCTCTGCTCATACGAAGATAATACAAAGAAGCGGATGACGTTATGTTCTCGCCATCCGCCTCGTGGAGTCGTGAGCGGCCTACTCGCCGTCGCTCATCATGCCTTCGACAGTCCCGTTCGACCCTGGGATCACCGCGCTCAGGTCCTCGCTTCCGCGCTGGCCCGGAAGGATAGCGTTCAGCCGCTCGCGCGCCTGGGGGACGACCTTGTTGACGGCCTCGCGCGCCTTGGGAGCCTGCGTATTGTACTGCTCCACCGCCGCGTCGCGCACCTGCTTGCTGATCTGCTTCGCCTGATCGACGACCGGAGTTCCATACTGCTCATACCACTCGCGCGCCGCCTCGCGCGCCTCGCGCCGGGCGAGAATGACCGTCGCGGCGATCGCCGTCAGCCCAAGCGCCGTGCCGCCAATCAGGGCGGCCCACTGTCCACGATGCATCGTCGTTCCCTCGTTTCCTATTCTGTCTTGCCTGTTATCCGGCGGAGCCAGATCGGGCCTCTGGCCTCCGATATTTAGACGAAGCGCCGCTCCGCCCGCCACGTCCGCTCCGCCGTATCCAGCGATCGCTGGCGCCGCGCCTCGCGCGTTCGCATCCTCGCTCGCGTCGAAGGCGACACCGCTGATTGTGTCACATCGGGTGAGGATGCCGCCACTCTCGCCACGATTTTGTGAGATATCAGCTCTCTGGAGCCGCAGGTAGCGCCTCGTCCGCTGGTGGCTCATCGGGAGCATGAGCCGCTCCATCCGGCGTGTCGTCGAGCGGCTGGGACGGTGGGGCGACGCGCAACACAGTTGATTGCGCCTCGATCGCGCCATCCAGAGCCGTCTCCGGCTCTGGCGCCGCAGGCGGGGGAGGCGGTGGATCGGGCGTGCGTGATCTGCTTCGTGGCTCCAGCGCCCAGGCGCCGCGCTCGCCTGGCTCGACGGGTGCCGCCTGCTCGCGGCTCCAGCGCAACGCCTCCGCCAGTTCCAGCGCGTTGGCGAAACGCTCGCTCGGCTCCCGGCGCACCGCCACCATGACGACTTCCTGCAGCGCCTCGGGGATATCCTGGCGATAGTTGGTCAATGGCGGCGCGTCCACCATCATACGGCGCGAGGCCGCCGCCAGCGGCGTCTCCGCCTCGAAAGGCAGACGCCCGGTCAGCAACTCATAGAGGACGATGCCCAGCGCATAGAGGTCGGAAGACGGTCCGCCTGGCTCACCGAGCACCTGTTCTGGCGAGAGATAGTCGGGCGTGCCGAGGATCTCGCCGGTCCCGGTCAGCGTCGTGTAGTCGCCGCCCACCTGCCGCGCGATGCCGAAGTCGGTGAGCTTCGCCAGCAGCTCGACCTTTGAGTCCAGAATCATCACGTTCTGCGGCTTCATGTCGCGGTGCACCACGCCTAGCGCATGCGCCGCCGCCAGCGCCGAGCAAAGCTGGTCGCCGAGGCGCCAGACCCAGTCGATGGGCAGCGCGCCGCGCCGCCGCACCAGTTCCTTCAACGACGTGCCGTAGACGTACTCCATCGCCAGATACGGCACGAGCGCGTCGGGATCATCCACCCAAGCTGAGCGCGCGATGGGGATGGGCGAGACCGTGTAGCCGAAGTCGAGCACGCGCACGATGTGCGGATGCGCCAGCGACGCCGCCAGCCGTGCCTCGCGCTTGAAGCGCGCCTCCGCCTCGGGAATCATCGGGCCGTTCTTGCGCAGCACTTTGACGGCGACCATGCGCTCGGTGTGCAGGTCAACGCAGCGGAAGACCACCGCCGTTCCACCGATGCCCACCTGCGCGACGATCCGATAGCGCTCGGCGAGCGAGATTTGTGGCGTGGGAGCAGGACTGGGCGGTTGCGCGCTCATAGCTGCTCCCATATTTTCTCGGCCGCCCTTGCGCTACGCATTCGGCGCCAGAAGCGACGGCTCATGGCTTGTGGACGGCAAAATTGTACCATAGCGACGCACGCAACCGGGGCGTATTAGGCCAGGTGGACGGTGCCTATCTGCCTGGCAGCGCGAGCGCGGTCACGGCGACCAACGCGTAGATGGCGATGAGTTGCAGACCTTCCAGCCAGGTGGACTCGCCATCCAGGCTCACGAGCGCATAGACTATCGTGACCAGGCCAATGGCGATTAGCGGGAAGACCTGGAAGACGAAGTCGAGGTTGATGGCCGGCGTCCCCGTGAGCGCGCCGAAGGCATACGAGAAGAAGATCAACAGCGGCGCGACGAGCAGCGGCACCTGCACCGCTGAACTGCCCGCGATATCCATCATCAGTTCGGTCTCGCGCTTGAGCGCGGAGCCGAGCACACCCGCGAACTCGCCGACGTTGCAGAAGATGGGAAAGACGATGAGGCCGACCGAGAGGGGCGTCAGCGCCGTGTTGACGATCACGACATCGGTCTCTTCGACGAGAATGTAGGCGATCAGCACAGTGGCGAGCGTGGCGGCTGCGAGGCTCACAATGGAGATCCAGAAGCCAAAGCGATCTTCGCGTATGCGTGTCGCTGTGACCGGCGCCGCGATCTCCTGGCGCGCGGCAGGCGTTTCCTCGCTCTCCTCGTCGCCTTCTTCGCCCGCAACCTTCTCACGCCAGTGGAAGACGCTCGAGCCGATGTAGGCGATGTAGCTGATGATGAGAATCACGCCAACGCCCAGGCTCACCGCCTCGATGGCGCCGCTCTCCTGCACTTCTTTGCTGGCGAACGAGTACGCCAGGGTTGGCAGAGCGAGGCCAACCACAGCTAGCGCCAGCATCGAGGAGAATCCCGATGCGCTCTCTGGGCTGTAGCGTAGCCGCCCATGGCGTAACGCGGCGATGAAGATTGAGGCGCCGAGCACCAGCAGCACATTATTGATGACCGAGCCGATGATCAGCCCTTTCAGGATCGTGTGATCCGATTCAAGACTGCCAGGATGCGCGAAGGAGTGGTAGAGCAGGAAGATGCCGATGGCAAGCTCCGGCACGTTGCCAAAGCTGGCGTCCAGCAAGCCGGCCGCGCGGTCGCTCACGTAGTGGCCCAGCGCCTCGGTTGACGCCCCGATCCAGTTGGCCAGTGGGATGAGCGAGACAACGGACACTCCAAAGACCCAATAGGTGAGCGAGCCAGGATTGTCGCCATAGCGGTTCAGGTAAAAGAGGACGCCCGCGGCGGGGATCGTCAGCGCCAGCGGATACCACCAGCGGAATCCTCCGCCTGTGCGTTCGGGAGCCTGTCGGGAAGCCTGGGTCGCGAGAGCCATATGATCCCTCCACCTGTCCAGTGATAAGTGCTCGATGAGTCCCTTGCGGCGTTAGCGCTGAGGGCGCAACGCACGCTCAGCAGTCTAGCATATTCGCGCGAGTTGGCATAGACTCTGTTGCGTGCGGCATATTGCTGTGGCGTGTGGAGATGGGTGAACCGTCTGGAGATATGAATACTATGGCGCGAGGTCGTCCTGGCATGGAGCCCGTGCGCAGCGCTTGAAGACGACAACTGAGGGAAGAAGGAGGACGCCTGATGCGCTATCTCACGCGCTGGTGGGAAGGAATGGGTAAGGCCGAGCGCATCACCGCGATGTCGCTCGCGACGGGCGCGCTGATCGCCATCGTCAACTCGACCGTCTGGGCGATCGCGTCGAGCTATATGGTTCGCCAGCGCATGCTGGCCGAGATCGAGCGGGCGCGCAACTATGTCATCTCCGACGGACACAGCAGCGTCCATGAGGAGCCTGCGAGCCACACAGATGACTCGGTAGATGAAGACGCCGTCGCGCCGTCTATCTAGCGTCGTAAAGTCTCCGGGTCGAGTGTGGAGATATTGGATTGGAGACTGGCGGCAAGACGTGGAGCGCTGGACCTCATGGCTACCGACTGCTACAGGGGTGTGGCGAAATCCTGGGTCCAGTAGGAACCGTAGGGACTGCCCTTTTGGTAGAAGTACGCGAAGCCGACATCGCGCAGCCCACAGTTGAGGATGTTCTTGCGGTGGCCGTCGTTGGGCGGCGTCTCGTTGAAGAAGGCGTCGATCACGGCTTCGGGCGTTGGGTAGCCTGCGGCGATATTCTCCGCCGCCATAGAGAACTGGTAGCCCGCGGCGTGGATGCGGTCCCACGGGGTCTGGCCGGAGGGGCTGTTGTGGTCGAAATAGCCATGGATCGCCATGTCCTGGCTATGCGCGAGCGCGGCCTGTTCGAGTTGCGCGTTCTCATGGAGTGGCGGGCAGTTGAATTGGCTGCGGTAGGAGTTCGTCCGGGCGAGGGCGCGGCTGGCGAAGTTCGTGGGAGCGATGGTTGGCGTGCGTGTGGGGCGAGATGGATTCGTCGGGGTAGCCGCCGCATGAGTTGGCGGCGTTGTCGGTGTGATGTCTGGTGTGGCAGGTTCAGTAGACGCTGGCGCCGTTTGCGATGGGGTCTGGATAGCGCTGGAAAGACCCAGCGAGTCTGATGCGCATCCTGCCAATGTCAGGCCGAGGAGAGCGAACAAGAAGAAGATTCGGCGCATAGCAGGCGGCCTTGCCAGTCACGTGGGCGGGAGAACTATTTTCTCCATTGTGGCACGTCGCCAGATGGTGAGGCACGCACGATGAGAAGGATGGGCGACGGGCGCAAAGCCAACATCAAGCCTCATCGCGCTCAGCCATAGCGCGCCTGTGGAGGGTATAATCGCTACACAATCCGGGTGCGCTGACTCCGCAGCGCCACAGACTGAGCTTGGCGGGCACGCGCAACATTCGTAAGGTGCGTCATACGCCGCCAGCGGAACTGGAGTCGCCCAATGGCCAGTTTTGACGCCGCCAGAGTCTCGGCCAGCGCAGTCATGGGCAAGATCGGTTTGCCAGCGCCGGTGCGTGAACTGGCGGCGCAACGGTGGGATGTCATTATCGTCGGCGCGGGCCACAACGGCCTGACGTGCGCCGCCTATCTCGCCCGCGAAGGCAAGCGCGTCCTCGTCCTGGAGGCGCGCGAGCGTGTCGGCGGGGCGTGTACGCTCGAATCGCTCTGGGATGGCGTCAAGATGTCACCGTGCGCGTATCTCGTCGGGTTGCTGCATCCGCTGGTCGTCGATGAGTTGCGGATGCGCGCGCATGGCTTCGCCTGGACTCCCGCGACAAACGGCCTCTTCGTTCCCTTCGACGACGGCTCCAGCGTCCAACTCTGGGAAGACGACGACGCCTGTGAGGCGGAGATCCAGCGCCTCGCGCCACAGGATGTCTTCGGCTGGCGCGCCATGCAGGATCTTATGCGACGTCTGCGCGACGCCCTCCGCCCTGCTGGCGAAGGCGATACCTGGATCGGCGACGCGCCTACGCGCGAGCAGCTTGAAGAGCGCATCGGCCACGACAGCGACCTGTATGGGCTGCTCTTTGACTGGAGCATGGCCGAGTTCGTCGAGCGCTACCTCTCGGATGAGCGCTTGCAGATCGCGTATCTGGGGCAGGGCGTCATCGGTACGAACGCATCGCCCTTCGACAAGGGAACCGCCTATATCCATTTTCATCACTCCTGCGGACGCCTGGATGGATACACAGGTGTGTGGGGCTATGTGCATGGCGGTATGGGGCAGGTGTCTTTTATCCTCTGCGACATCGCCCGCGAGCTTGGCGCCGTCGTCGCGGCGGGCGTCCCCGTGGCATCCATCCTCCCCGGCAAGGGCGTGCAGCTTGCCGATGGCTCCATGCTTCATGCGCCTGTCGTCGTGAGCAACGCCGATCCGCGTGTGACATTGAGTCTGCTCGGCGAAGAGGTTGACGATGGCTGGCGGGCGCAGGTCGAATCCATCCCGATCACGGGATGCACGGTGAAGCTCAATATGCTGCTGCGCGAGCTGCCGAACTTCATCGCCAGGCCGGGTCTCAACGAGGCGCACCATGCAGGCCAGATCAATACGCCGCTCACTAAGCAGGAGTGGCATGACGGGTTCGCAGCGTCGCAGCGTGGCGAACTGCCGGAGCAACTCTGGACCGAGCAGTACTTCCAGTCGGTCCACGACCCAACTGTCGCCCCGGACGGCTTGCAGACGATGAGCGTCTTCGCGCAGTACGCGCCATACACGTTCGCCACGGGTGATTGGGACGCGCGCCGTGAGGAAGTGAAAGATCTGGCGATTCGCTCCATTGGACGCTACGTGAGCAACTTCCCCGACGCCATCATGGATGTAGAGATACTCGGTCCTCCGGACATCGAGCGGCATGTGGGCCTCACTGGCGGGCATATCTTCCAGGGAGAGTGCCTGCCGCCCTATATGTGGGACCAGCGCCTGAGCGCGCGCACGCCGATGCCAGGCGTCTACCTCTGCGGCGCGTGTACGCATCCCGGTGGCAGCGTCATCGCCATCAACGGGCGCAATGCGGCGATGGCGGTGTTGCGCGATCTGTCTGGAGCCTGAATTCCTGACGAGCCTGATACAAGGAGGTAGAGGTTGAAACACAGGAAATCGCCAGTGACGCACGGACGCGCGCTCATAGGCTGGATGGTGAGCATACTCGTCCTGCTCAGCGCCTGCTCATCTCAATCCAACGCGACAACTACGCCGACCGCGAGTCCGAAACCAGCGTCTACCGCGTCGGCGACCAACGACGCCTGCGCCGTCAAGGGACAGGCGCCTCCGAGCGGGAATATCTCCGCCAACTACGCCACTGCCCTGGCCTTCACTCCTGATGGGCGGCTCTTCTGGGCGGAGCGCTCGGGGACCGTCAAGGTGTGGCAGGATGGCGCCGCCCGCACCTTCGCCACAGTGAAAACGGTCACAACCGAGCGCGGCGGTGGCTATAGCGAGCGCGGCTTGCTAGCACTCGCCATCAGCCCGACCTTCAGTCAGGACCGCTACGTCTACGCCTTCTACTCGGATACGAATTACACCGAACAACACGTCATTCGCTGGCGTGACTGCCGGGGAGCTGGCACGGACGCCAAGATCGTGGTGACGGTCCCCGCTGGAGGAGACTGCTGTCACAAGGGAGGCCGCATCGCCTTTGGGACTGACGGGATGCTCTACGTGACGCTTGGCGACGAGCACTCAGCCTCAGCGGCGCAAAACACTGGGGATCTGCGCGGCAAGGTCCTGCGCTACCGTCCCGACGGTTCCATACCATCAGACAACCCGTTCGGCGCCTCCAACCCCGTCTGGGCCTATGGAATCCGCAACCCCTTCGGCATCGCCATCTCGTCGTCCGGACAGATCGCGATTACCAGCAATGGGCCGAGCGGCGACGCGGGCGCGCCATCCACCGGCTATGACCTCCTCATCCTGAACGTGGAGCGGGGCAAAGGCTATCAATGGCCCAAGTGTTATGGGTACAGCCATCCGCTGGCGTCGTCCACCTGCCCATCCGATCAGCCGCAGCCTGATTATAGCAGCGAGAACAGCACGATAGTTCCGACTGGAGCCGCCTTTATCAGCTCATCTGGCCCGTCGCAACTCGCCGGTCATCTGGTCTTTTGTAGCGTCAACGGTGGGATGCGCATCGCCACGCCGGGAAGCCCGCACGCCACGCTCCAGAACGGACCATCGAGCTGCAATCTGGACGTGAAGGAGGCGCCAGACCATACGGTCTATTTCTCGGACACCTCGACGATCTATCGCTTGGGTGTGTCATGAGGGAAGACTGAAGACACGATCTTGATCCAGCGCGCCGCTATAGCGCAGCGCTGGCGTTGTGTCGCCCGGAGCAGTGACCTGCAGATCGAGGTAGTCATTGACTCCTGACTGCCGCTGGATCGTCAGCGCATACCGCCACTGGCCTGAGGCGTCCCGCGTGGCCACATGCGGAGTTGACCAGGTGAAATGCAGCGTGTAGAAAACGCCGTCGCGGACGTAGACATAACCACCCCACATCTGCCGCCCTGGCTCGTCACTCTTGTTGATCTGCTGAAACTGCTGAAGCCGCTCGCTGAACCCATCGAGCGCGCTGAGTTTCGTGTCGGGCGATGTGTAGATACGCAGGTACGTACGGTAGACACGCCGCCCGTAGAGGTAGCGAAGTAGCTCAGGATGCGTCGAGCTGTCGAACTTATAGGTGAGGGTCAGGTTGTGGGTCGCGGTCCCCTGTGTGTCGAGCGTCACCACATCCTTATAGGCCAATGCGGTAAACAGATTCGACTTGTTGCCGCTCAGGTCGTCGTCCACGATGGAGAGTGCGTCGCCCGGCCCATGCGCGAGCGTCCCGTCGAAGCCTAGTTTGGTGAGCAAGGCTTCCGCGTGGGGATCGGTCAGATAAATCTGAAGGTCCTTGACACGCAGGCTGGCAAGCATGTGTTGCGCGATCGTGACGAGTTGCGTCGCCTGCAGTCCGTGGAGCTTCTCCATGAAGGCGCGGCCCATCAGGAGCAGGAACTGTTCATGGTTGGAACTGGCCCTGGCGGCGGCGCTCTCGGTATAGCGGCGTACCAGCGCCTCCATGTTCTGCGCCGTCACCGTCTCATGATATTCGGGGACCTCGATTGGCCCGATGACCTCCAATACCTTCGCGATCACTGGAGCGGTGACCGCCACCACGCCCTGCGCGTCTGGCCCGCCCTCGAGCGCTAGTTGGCGCAGGCTCAGTTGCGCGCTGGTGGGAAAGTCTGGCGAGAGATTCGAATCGCGCAGCCCGAAGCCACGGAACGGCCACCAGGAGTAGGCGGCTGGTGGCACGGAATCCTTCGTCTTGCGCAGATATGGCGTATCCAGCGTGAAGACGTCGTTGAGCGCGAATGGCTGCATCCTGGCGTTCTC
>DATAOM010000015.1:0-11843 GCA_036265775.1 Ktedonobacterales bacterium
AGGGGGTGCGTGGCGACACCGGCGGCGGATCAGGCGCCCCGCCGGTTGCAGTATGCCAGCTTTTACGCGCAGCCGCAAGAGGGATCGAGGACAGTCACAAATTCGCTCCAGAGTGAAATGGCAAACGCCGATCAGCGCGCCATCAGTATAGTGTCGGGCTGCGGCTGGCGAGGTTTGGGCGATGGTACAATGCCGGTATCTATAGAGCGGCGGAGGTAGAGCCAATGTCAGTTACGGAGTATCTGCGGGCGGCGCCGAAGGCGCATCTGCACGTGCATCTGGAAGGGTCGATCCTGCCGGAGACGCTGCTGACGCTGGCGCGGCGCAACGGCGTGGCGCTGCCGGCGGATTCGGTCGAGGGGCTGCGCGCGTGGTTCACCTTCCGCGACTTCGACCACTTCATCGAGATCTACCTCACGATCACGCGCTGCCTGCGCACGGTCGAGGATTACGAACTGATTGCGTATGAGTTCGGCGCGGAGATGGCGCGGCAGCATATCCGCTACGCCGAGGTCACTTTTTCTCCGAGCACGCACGAGGCGCTGGGCGTCCCGTTCGCGACGCAGTTCGCCGGGCTGACGCGCGGACGCGAGCGGGCGCGGGATGAGTTCGGCGTCGAGATGGCGTGGATCTTCGACATCGTGCGCAACATTGCGGAGGAACGGCGCGCGCAGTGGGCGGACTACACGCTGGCGCGGGCGGTCGAGGGAATGGGCGATGGCGTGGTCGCGCTGGGGCTGGGCGGCGCCGAGGCGCCCTCCCCGCCGGAACCGTTCGCGCCGTGGTTCGCGCGGGCGCGAGAGGCGGGTTTGCATTGCATTCCGCATGCGGGCGAGACGGACGGGCCGGCGAGCGTCTGGGGGGCGATTCGCGCGCTGGGGGCCGAGCGCATCGGGCATGGCGTGCGGTCAATAGAAGATCCGGCGCTGGTGGACTATCTCGCCGATCATCAGATCGCGCTGGAGGTCTGCCCGACGAGCAATCTGCGCCTGGGGGTGTATCCGGACTACGCGTCGCATCCGCTGCGGCGACTGTATGCGGCGGGCGTGCCGATCACGATCAACGCGGATGACCCGCCGCTTTTCAACACGACGCTGAACGACGAGGTCGAATTGCTGGCGACGGCGTTCGGCCTGGGCCTGGACGAGATCGACGCGATCCTGCTGAACGGCGTGCGCTACAGCTTCCTGCCTGACGAGCGCAAGGCGGCGCTAGAGGCGGAGTTTACGGCGGAGCTGGCGCGGCTGCGGGCGGACCTAATCCCTTAGCCTCCTCCATCTCAGGGAAGAGAGAACAACTGGAAGTGTCGGATTCCGTCTCACATGGACTGCGGCTGTTCGGGATATACACGCGCAGAAAACTGTTTCACCTGCGACCGCGGCGTGCGGTATTGTTCTCTGCGACTGCCTCCAAGCCGTGAGGCGTCGAAAGGGGAGGCCGCATGCCAGAAAACTTGCAATCAGAGCGGATGCTGCGCGAGGCGAACCGGCGCTCGTGGAACGCCGCGACACGCGCGCACAACAGCCATAAGGGCGACCAGGCGCGGTTCTTTCGTGAGGGCGGCAGCACGTTGCGGCCGGAGGAACTGGGGCTGCTCGGCGAGGTCGCGGGGCTGCGGGTGGTTCACCTGCTCTGCAACTCCGGCCAGGATACACTGAGCATCGCGCGGCTTGGCGCCGACGTGACGGGCGTTGACATCAGCGACGAGGCGATCACCTTCGCGACCCAACTCGCGGTGGAGGCTGGAATCGCGGCGACATTTGCGCGCGACGACGTGTACGACTGGCTGGAAGCGGCTGCCGAACGCGAGGAGCAGTTTGACATCGTCTACAGCTCGTACGGCGTCGTCCACTGGATCTCCGATCTGTACCGGTGGGCGTCGGGCATTGCGGCGATTCTCAGGCCGAGGGGCGCGTTCGTGCTGGTAGACTTCCACCCGGCGGAGCGGATGTTCTCGCGCGATTGGCGTCACATTGGCGACTACTTTCCACGAGAGCAGGTTGACTCGCTGGCGGAAGGCGTCATTGATTACATCACGCGGTCGCCGGGTCGGCTCTCGCCGTTCGCGTATGAGGCGGGGATCGAGGACTTCCAGAATCCCCATCCGAGCCATCTGTTTCGCTATACGCTCGGCCAGATCGTGACGGCGATCGGCGGGGCGGGGCTACGCATCGAGGTTCTGCAGGAGTATCCGCATACGATCGCGATGCGCTTCGACCGCATGCGCGAGATCGCGGGCTATCGTGTCCTTCCGCCGGAGGATGTACCGAGCGTACCGCTGCTTTATGGTTTGCGCGCGCGCAAGGACTGAGGTGAATTCATCTCGGTTGGGAGTGAGTGCGAGAACGCGGTAGAGACCAGCGACGATCGCATGCGACGGCCGCCAGGGGATGTGAGGAGAAGTGAGGAGAGGCGTGGATCACGAGACCAGATCGAGCGCGGGAGCATCCTGGGCGGCGGGAGATACGTGGACTGGCGCGCGCATCCGCTTACGCGCCGTCGAGCCCGCTGATTGGGAGACACACTTCTTATGGGATCAAGATAGCGAGACCGCCCGCAGCCAGGACCATGTGCATTTCCCCCATTCGCGAGAGGCGGCCAAACGCTGGGCGGAGCGCGCCTCTCTGCAGGAGGGCAAGACAAGCGACGACTTCGACTTCGAGATCGAAACGCACGCTGGGGAGCAGGTGGGCGCGATTGGGACACATCACTGTGAGCGGCGCGCCGGGACGTTCAGTTATGGCGTCGCTATCCGCGCGGAGCACATGCGCAAGGGTTATGCCTCGGAGGCAATCCTCCTGGTGTTGCGCTATTTCTTCCACGAGCTGGGTTACCAAAAGGCGACCGCGCAGGTGTATAGCTTCAATGACGCCTCCATCGCGCTGCATGAGCGGTTAGGCTTTCAGCTCGAAGGCCGCCTGCGCCGCATGATCTTTACGCATGGGCGGCACTTTGACGAGTTGCTCTTTGGCATGACACGCGAGGAATTCGAGGCTCAACATCTGTCCACGACGAGGGAATAGCTCCCATCGGTAGAAACCACGCACTTACAATCTGTGGGCGCCTATGCGCCGATGACACCTTAAGTCTCAACTGGCATCCCAGAGCAGGAGATAGCGGCCGCTAGCGTTCTATGGTGATGATGTGCGCCTGGAGCTTGCCGTCCACGATACCTGCGCCGAAGCGCTGGGCGATGGCGTGCTCTACGGCGCCGGTCGCTTCGCCGAGACGCGCCGGGTCGCGCGCTTCGATCTCATTGCGCAGTATTGTGCCCTGACAATAGGCGACCGCCGGGATACGTGGCGAATCCGCACGACTGCGCTTGGCGAGCGTGACGATCTCAGGCGGCGCGGTGAACCCTCCGCTGGCGAGGTCGCGCGCGATGGCCTCTTTGTCGTGATACCCATGGGGCGTGCGTGCGAGGAAGCGCGGCGGATCGTCGGGAAACACTGATGCCAGCGCCGCCGTCACGGTGTCTTCGAACTCGCACTCCTCGATGCGGTCCCACACGTTGAAGAGAAAGACGCCACCTGGACGCAGGACACGCCGCGCCTCGGCGAAGGCTCGCGCTTTGTCGGGAAAGAACATGGCGCCGAACTGGCAGACGACGGCGTCAAATGTCTCGTCCGCGAAGGGCAATTGCTGGGCGTCGGCCTGGCGCCACTCAATGGGTCTCACTGCCCCCAGCGTGGCAGCGTGGTCGAGCATGGTCTGGTTCAGATCGGTGGCGACGATGGTGGCGGATTCGGGGAGCGTGGATGCCAGCGCGCGGGTCACGACGCCTGTGCCAGCGGCGACTTCGAGGACATGCGTGGGGGAGCGCCGCGCGACGCGACTCGCCAGATCGGCGGCGTAGGGCGCGAAGATCATCGGGACCATGTAGGTCTCATAGAGGGCTGGAATCGAGCCGCTAAAGACGGCGTCGCGGTTTTCGCCGCTCATCGGGATTCTCCTCGTGAATGTGGACGGCTCAACCTACCGTTCCCCTACGATGACTCTGCCAATCACTCTTTTGACACAGAAGCGCGCGATGATATGCGTGATGATGCGCTATCCGGCGCCGGGAAGGGCGAGCGGCTCGCTTACAGTGGTCATCTCATTGTATTCGTTCCAGGCGTAGCCGAGCGGGAAGTCGCGGTAGCCGACATCCCAGGCGGGGACATCCACCGTCAGGTCGCCGAGCGTCGCCAGCCAGTAGCCACGGTTCGCAGGCTGGATATATCCACGCCGCGCGGCGAAGGCCAGGAAGCCACGGACACGCTCACGCGCGCCGCGTTTGGTCAGGAGCCGCCGATCGATCTGTCGTCCTTGTTCCGCCAGCGCATGCGTCTCCGCCGCGATGGCGTCCGTACACTCATCCAGCGTGAACGGCTCGGCGCCCATCTGGGCAGTCTGCGCGCGCCGGACGAGAAACGCCGCGCCAAGCTGGGTACAGGTGAAACGCGCCGAGCGCAGCCACGCGCGCCGCAACGCCTCATCCAGTGTGCGCGGCGTCATCTGTGGGACGCGCTCGATGGGCGGCGCGAGGGTGACGAACGTACGTTTGCGGCGGGAGGTCATGAAGTCGTAGACGATCATGATCGTGACCAGTCGTGTCTCGGGATGCGCCTCGCGCAGGATGCGATGCAGCCCCGACGTGATCGGGCTGATGCGCCCATCGGGCGAGAGCCGGCCCTCCGGCGAGCCATAGAGCGAGCCACCACGACGCATCCAGCCGGCAATCGCCTCCAATTCGGCCTTCGCCGTCTCCACCACCCGGCGCTCGGCGCGACGGCGGGCGGCGCCCGCGAACATATCCGGCCCGACGCGGGGCTGCAGCGGATCGTGAAAGCGCCAGGCCAGCAGGTCAGAGAGCATGAGGCGCGCGACGGCGTCGGGGTCATGGCGCGTCGCTTCGGCCAGCCGCTGGATCATCCAGGGGGCGAGAATAGCGCCGACGGATGTGTCACCCTCGACACGCAGATACTCGCGTATCCAGGTCTCGCCGGGACGCATCGAGTAGTCGGTGAGGGGATAGATGCCCAGGCCACGCAGGATCGGTCCGACGCTGATGGGGCGGACCAGGCGCAGGAACGCGCGCACCCAGCGCGGGACCGCCACGGCGCGCGCGAGGAAGCCAGGCTCGAAGGAGTCCGAGCGCATGGCGAAGCGCACCTCTCTGGTGAGCGAACGTCTGCCGCGATGGAAGAGAATGCGTCCCAGTGGGGCCATGGTGTCGAGGTCGCGTTTGTGCGAGATGGCGAAGTAGACGGGGGGCTGAACGCGCGCATGCTCCAGACCGGAGATGTCAAGCGCGAAGGCCACACGTGGAATCGTCGCGAAGGCGGCGGCGAGAGTCACGCGGCCAGCGGCGCTCCACCAACGATTCATATTGTCAGGACGGCGTTCTGTCATTCGCGACCTGCCAGAACACTACGCGAACATCGCGCCAGGACTTCATGCTCGTCACATCCCACAGTGGCGAACCAGCAAGGGACAGTCGAATATGCTGCTATTTTGACACTCCCCGAAGGGATGCTCGGTTCCTCGCCGCAGCCTACGCCACGGCTCCCCGACGGGCCTGCCCGGCCCGTTCTATATTTCTTGCGGCGTTGTGGTCTCGATGCAGGCTCGTTCCGCATTCTGGACACGAATGCCAGCGAACAGACAAGCCTTTCTGCACCAGGATGCCACAGCCAGAGCAGATCTGGCTGGTCAACGCAGGATGGACCGCGATCACTGAGCAACCGGCGCATGCTGCCTTGTAGCTCAGGATGGTCAGGAACGCCGCCCAGGCTGCATCAGAGATGCTCTTGGCGAGACGGTGGTTTCTGACCATGTTGCGGACCTGCAAGTCCTCATGATAGATCACATCGTTCGTGCGCACCAGTAGGAGCGCCGTCTTGTGGTGAAAATCCTGTCGTTGTCTCCTAATTTTTTGATGCGCCTTGGCGAGCCATGTGACCGCCTTGCGTCTGCGGTTGCTCCCCTTCTTGCGTCGCGAGACTCTACGTTGGGCGGTTTTCAGGGCGCGCTCCGCCTTGCGATACCAACCGGGATGAAAGATGCGTGTCCCATTGGAAAGGGTAGCGAATGCCTCTATCCCAAGATCAATGCCCGCCTCGTGACCAGTGAGGGGCAGCGGCTGTGTCGGCACATCCACGCAGGAGAAGCACACATACCAACCGTCCGCTTCTCGACTGATCGTAACGGTCTTGATTGTTCCCTCCATCGGGCGCGACCACCGTATAGCAATACGTCCGATCTTGGATAAGACAAGAAAGCCATTATCCAACCGTGCGCCACCGTGGTCTCCGAACTGCGGGTAGGTGACGCTGTTGTAGCGATCGCGGCTATGGAAGCGGGGATAGCCGGGTGTCTGCCCTTCCCGTATGCGCTGAAAAAACGCCTGAAACGCGCGGTCGACACGCAACACGACGTCCTGCAAGACCTGGGCATTGACCTCGGAGTATTCGGGCATGGCCTCCTTGATACCGGGCAGCTCGGCCTTCTGCTGGTAGTAGGTGACCGAGACGCCACGCATGCGCCAGGCTTCCCGACGCTCACCAATGGCGGCGTTGTAGACATGGCGACAGAGCCTCAGCACACGCTCAAGTTGCCGCTCCTGTTCCAGCGCGGGCTTGAGTTTGTACTTGTATGTCTTGCGTATTGTCTGCTGGTCCATACCCCACTATTCTGCCTGACAGGTGTGAAATCGGCAACTATGAGTGCGTTCATGGTCCTTGAGTACCGGCGACACAGGGACTACAGGCCAGCTGGCTATCATCCCCATGATTGAAGTCAGCGAGGGCTCAGCCGGAAGTTTCGCTAACGACCCGCCAATTGCAAGCGTCTGCTGGCGCCTGAGCAGCGTCCCCGCGAATGGCGACTCCCCTCGCATGATATACTGTGACAACCGAAGGGCGACCTGCGCCGCGCCCAATTGCGCTCAACGAGGAGGGTTTGTCTATGCGCGCCGTGGCTCTCGACGACTTTGATGGTCCTCCGACACTGCATGACCTGCCCACGCCGACCCCTGGGCCGGGTGAGGTCCTGATCCGTATCCAGGCGTCTTCTGTCAACGGCTTCGATCTCGCCGTCGCGTCAGGCATGATCAAGGGATACATGGAGCACCAGTTTCCCGTTGTGCTTGGCCGGGACTTCGCGGGGATGGTCGAGGCCACTGGTCCAGACGTCTCGCGTTTCGCTGTTGGGGATCAGGTCTTTGGCGTGGTCCTCAAGCAGGTCATTCACGACGGCGCGTTTGGCGAGTACGTTACCATGCCCGAAGCCTATGGTGTCACGAAGATACCTGACGGGCTGGATATGGCGAGCGCTGGCGCGTTGGGGCTGGCAGGAATCGCTGCGCTGATGTCCGTTGAGGCGGTCGCGCCGTCTGCGGGCGAGACGGTGCTCATCTCGGGCGCGACCGGTGGCGTCGGCGCCTGTGCGATCCAGATGTGTGTGAGCCGTGGCGCCAACGTGATCGCCACTGCCAAGCTGGGCGCGGAGGCTGATTTTGTACATGGGCTGGGCGCCGCGACGACGGTGGACTACACCGAAGATGTGGTTGGCGCCGTGCGCGCCGAATGCCCGAATGGGGTAGACGCGCTTATCCACCTGGCGGGCGATGCGAATCAACTGGCGGATACGGTGAAATCGGGCGGTCGTCTCGTCTCCACGCTGATCTTGAGTCCGGACGCATTCGCCGGGCGCCCCATTAGCGCATCCGGCATCGCGGGTGATCCATCGGTCGCGCGGCTTGACCGTCTGGCGGAGGATGCTGCGGCTGGGCGGCTGCGCATTGCGATTCAGCGGACCTATGCGCTCGAACAGATCCCACAGGCGTTCGCCGATTTCGCGGCTGGCACGATAGGGAAGCTGGCCGTCACCATTGCCTCGTGACAGGCGCTTTCGCCTCGAAGCAGGGTCAACCAACGCTGAGTGTGTCGTATTGCCGGTTGACTCTGCCGATAGCTGAGATTCCCTCGCTCCTTCCGCGGGGGCATCGTCGCATAACGCAGGACGAGTTGTTGCCCTACTGGTCGCTTGACGACGCGGCGTCCTCCCTCTATAGTTGAGCCACTCTACCAAGAATGTGGGTCGCTCTCTTCACTGGGCGCGCGGGCAGAGGCGTCTGCGCGGGAGGACTGGATGCGCCGTCTGTATCTGCTCATGGCTCCCGTTGCCGCGCTTGGTCTGCTGGCCGTTCTGCTTGTACACGCCATCGCATTTGGGACGCCAGCAGGGGCCGCGTCACGGATCGCCTGCCGCCCTGGTCAGCCGTGCGCGTACTTTGGTGTGATGGCGACGGCGAACCCTGGCGCGATAGGGAACGAGCTGTTAGCCACGGCTGTGGTCTCCTCCAGCGACGCCTGGGCCGGTGGTCGGAGATGGGAACACGCTGGCTCGGTTGCGAGAAAACCAGCCGCGCGAGGGTCTGTCACGCGAGGGCCGAAGCAGGGCTGTGGATGCGCTTTCTTTACGCTGATCGAGCACTATAACGGCGCGACGTGGAGCGTTGTTTCTCAGCCCGCCGGAATCGGCCCATCCTCCGAGATCCTCGGCATGACGGCTATTTCCACCAATGATGTCTGGGCGGTTGGCGACTACCTCAACCCTGCGACCAACACCTACCAACAGTTGATCGAACACTGGGACGGCGCGACGTGGAGCATCGTCGCTGGCGCGGCGCTCGCAGGGGCAAAGCTTACTGCGATCGCGGGGCGGGCCGCCAATGATGTCTGGGCGGTCGGATCAACTGGTCAACCCCTCTCTCTGACAGAGCATTGGGATGGGACGGTTTGGAGCGTGGTTCCTAGTCCCAACGCGACTTCTGGCGGAAATACAGTCGTCAGCCCCCTCGCTTCAGTGACCGCGATTGCGTCAAATGACGTCTGGGCGGTCGGGTCTGCGGACCTGAACACGATCACTACACTGATCGAGCATTGGGATGGGACGCAGTGGAGCATCATTCCCAGTCCAAACACCGGCGCAGAGCAGAACAAGCTGTTCGGCGTGAGCGGTGTGGCGGCGAACGATGTGTGGGCGGTTGGCTCCTACTTTGATCGAGTGAATACCGTCACCGGTGGTCCTCTCGTCGAGCACTGGGATGGCGCGAGTTGGACCATTGGCGCCGCCGCCGATCCGCCTTCCAACCAGGACCAATTACTCGGCGTCGCCGCGCAAGCGGCTGGCGAGGTGTGGGCAGCCGGCAGCCAGAGTGACTACGACCTTCAGCACTATACGCCGCTCATCGAGCGCTGGACTGGCGTCGCGTGGGGCGAGACTGCGGAGCCGCCTCTGAGTCCCACTGGAAGGCAAATTCTGACCGCCGTAGCGGTGGGAGCGGATGGGACGGCCATCGCCGTGGGCTATTACCCGACGTCGATTGACGATCAGACGCTGGCTGTGAGGCTGGGGCGGCGTCCCCGCTAGCGCATGCTCTTACTCGCCAACCCTCTTGTACTCGCCAACCCTCTTGCCAATGTCTCTCTTGGGGAGCTCGAGTCCTACCCGCACGAGCGCTGCGACTTGCGGGCTGCCAGGCGGGGTGACAGAATGGGAGACGCGATCCGCTTTGCCCGGCGAAGAGTGGCAGGCGAAGAGGGGAGGGGCGATGGCATGGATGCGGCGAATGAGCAGACACGAGACGCCTCCGCAGAGACAAGATCGGTCGAGAAGACATCCGCAGGGAACGCGGAGGTCGAGTACGCGACGATTGAGGCGGCGGAGATCGCGCAGACGCTGGAGAAAGACCGGCGGATGCTCGTCTTTGGCGAGGACCGGCTGCTCTTTCTCGCCGACGCGGTCTTTGCCATCGCGATGACGCTGCTTGTGCTGGAGATCACGTTGCCGGTGGGCGAGCATATCGCCGACGAAGGCCACTTCAACGAGGCGCTGGGGACGTTGATCGCGCAGACGCTGAGCTATCTCATTACCTTCGCGGTGCTGGCGCGCTATTGGATCGCGCATCGCAGCCTGATGCGCCTGGTGGATAGGCTGGATACGCCGGCGATCTGGCTGACCTTTATCTTCCTGGCCTTTGTCGCCTTCTTTCCCGTGCCGTCCGGCATTCTGGGCGATTACGACTATACCAGCGCGGTCGTGCTCTTTACGCTATCGCTGGTGGGCTGCGGCTATTCGCTGCTGGCGATCTGGCTCTACGTGTCGGGGAAGAACCGTCTGCTGGGGGCGCGGATCTCGCGACGGGCGATTGTGGATCGCAGCGTCGATCTGGCGGTGGCGCCAACGGTCTTTCTGCTCTCGCTCTTGCTGCTGCCCACCGGCCGTTTCAATCCAAGCCTGATCTTTTTCTCGTGGCTGCTGGTGATCCCGGTGAGTTGGTTCATCCAGTTTCTGCGGCGGCGCAGAGACGCGCGTACGCCGCAGAGCGGGGTGGCGGTCGTCACGGAAGGGTAATCGGGAGCAGGCAGGACCTCTCCCCCAGCCCCTCCCCTCTAAGGGGAGGGGAGCCAGATACATGGCAACCCTTGCGGTGTATGGTTCCCCCTTCCTTCGCAGGGAAGGGGTCAGGGGGTTAGGTTTGGAGGCAAGGCTTACATCGGCGACTCGACCTCAAGGACGGTGGCGAGCGCGCCGAGGGTGGCGGCCTCCTTCTCGGTGACACGCGAATCGCCATTGCCTTCCTTGGAGGCGTCCGCTACGCGCTGCCCGATCTCCAGCAGCCAGCGTTTGAACTCGTTGGCTTCTTCGGCGGGAGCTTTGTGCGCAAGTAGGGCAGCCAGCGCGTGGAGCGCCTCTAGCGCCTGCTCTCTGATCTTTTCCGCGTCTCGCTCTCCTGCAGCGCCACTCTCGCCCAGGATTTCCTCGATGGTCTGACCGTCGTTCTGGCGCGCGGTCAGGCTGGCGGCGACCTCGCCGATGATCTCGCTTTCGGAGCCTGCGGCGTGGGTCGCGCGCACCATCTTCTGCATGGCCTGATATTCGGTGACGAGAGAGATCGAGCCGCTCATGTCGGCGGCGATGACCGCGCGTGCGACCATCACCGGCGCGCGCTCCAGCGATTCCCACTCGGTTGGGGTGAAGAGATCTTTGGCGGTCATCGTGATGGGCCTCCTCGCAGGGATGCGGTGATCTGCGCGCGTGTGTCCGCTCTCGCGCGGTTATGTCGAGGCAGTGTACGCGATGGAGAGGGCATGTTTCAACTCAGCGGCGTCGTCAGAAATTGCGAGAGCTGACCTTGCTATAGGGTATGCTTGCGACGCTTGGCGGCGCTTGATCTCGACGCTGACGCGGCGTCAATGGCTATTCCTCTTGCTGTTGGGCCAGCCACTCGGCTTCCACCTCGTCGATCCGTCTCAACTCATCCAGCGCCATGCGTAGGCCCATCAGCGTCTGAGGACGATGCGGGTTGAGCGCCAACGCGTGGTAGTAGGCGCCGCTCGACTCCTCATAGCGCTTGAGAGATAGGAGCGCAGTGCCCTTGTAGTGCCAGGCGAGATCATTCTCTGGGTCTAGTTCCAGCGCCCGCTCATAGGCTTCGATCGCTTCGTCGTAACGCTTGAGGTCGCGCAACGCAAGCCCTTTGCCCGCCCAGGTAGCAGGATCGTTGGGGTCGAGCGTCAACGAGCGCTCGAACGCCTTAAGTTCTTCCTCATACTGGCCGGCGGCGGCATAGCGATTTCCCATATTATTCCACGCCCACACGAAGGTAGGATCGACGGCGAGCGCCTGTTGGTAGGCATTCAACTGCTCGGCATACATCATGGCGCGCCCGTACGCGAAGCCTTGTTGATTCCAGGCCGTGGCGTTTTGCGGATCCAACGCCAGCGCGCGATCAAGCGCCACTATCTCTGCGTCATAGTCGCCGATCGTGACGGAGGTAGCAGCGAGATTGATCC
>DATAOM010000016.1:0-16749 GCA_036265775.1 Ktedonobacterales bacterium
GTCAGCCATGCGCCCTACCTCCATGCCGCTCTGTATCAATTGCCATTTACTTGAATTCTAGCAGGAGAGAAGGCATTGCGGCGCAAGACGACGGGCGGATATGGCGTCTAGGCGATTGAAATCGCAGCTGGTGACCTAACCCCCTAACCCCCTAATCCCCTTCCCTGGCAGGGAAGGGGGAATCACCGGCGAGACTGGTTGTTGCGAGTCACCCCTCCCTTTTAGGGGAGGGGGCTGGGGGGAGAGGTCTACTCCACGTCTCATCGCGCTTGACACCGGCACAGGCGGCTGCTAGAATTGGAAGGCTGTACATCGCTAAGAGCCTTGTGCGCGCCCACGACTCTATCCCACCCTCTCGCGCTATAAAACCGTTGCGCTGGGGATTGTCTGCTGGGAGACGTGCTGGGCGCGTCTGTGCGCAGGAGAGAGATAGACACCACATGTATGCAGTGATCGAGACGGGGGGCAAGCAATATCGGGTCAGCCCCGGCCAGACCATCGAGGTGGAGTTGCTCCCCGCCGAGCCGGGCAGCACGGTCACGCTCGACGAAGTGTTGCTCGTCTCCACTGGCGATGAGACGCTGGTCGGCGCGCCATTCGTCCCCGGCGCGAAGGTCGTGACCATCGTCGCGCGTGAGAGCCGTGGGCCGAAGGTGCTCGTCTTCAAGTATAAGTCCAAGAAGCGCTACCGCCGCACGACCGGTCACCGGCAGGACTACATTCATCTGCTTGTGACGGACATCCAGGCCAATGGCAAAAGCCTGGTGAGCGCCGAGGACCGCCAGCGCTACGAGACCTGGGGCTCCCGCGCGGCGGAACGCTTCGAGGCGAAGCAACTGGTCGCGCTCGGCGGCGGCATCGTCGGCGAAGAGGCCCCTGATACCGGCGATGAGGTCGATCTTGCGGAGTAGCGCTCCTGATTAGCATAGGAAAGACTGGAGAGCCACAATGGCACATAAAAAGGGCGTCGGCAGTTCGCGCAACGGGCGCGACAGCAAGCCGAAGATGCTTGGCGTGAAGCGCTTCGACGGCCAACTCATCCACGCCGGCACGATCATTGTGCGCCAGCGCGGCACACGCATCAATCCAGGCCGGCACGTCGGCGTCGGACGCGACTACACCCTGTTCGCCCTGGTTGATGGCACGGTCAAGTTCGAGTGGGATAGCCGCACCAAGAAGCGTGTCAGCATCCTGCCGGTCGAGGCTGAGGTCGCCGCGACGGCGTAATCTGAGAGGACCAGGTAGGATTGTGAGGCAGTGGGCATATCGTCCGCTGCCTCCTCTCTTTTGCCATAGGAAGACTTGAGGACGACTGTCGCGCCAATTTACGTGGCGGCTGAATGCGTGATAGAATGCGCCTCAAACGACGCCTTTTGTCGGCGTCAAACGTATTCATCCACAGCGGACGTGCGCAGGAAGCGCCATTGTTATCCAGACACGTTCGTGAGCGTCTTTTGGTCAGGTTGTGTTAAGGCGTCAGATGCGCCTCGCAGCTTCGTTCTCTGGTCATCGTCTGCCAGACGTGGCGTCTAGCGCGCTCCTCGCGCCAGGTGATCCATGTCGTTTGCCTTCAGAGAGGGGGCCAGCATGGCGCTGCGCCTCATTGCCGCCTCGAAAACCGACGTCGGACTCCAGCGCGATCAGAACGAAGACTCGTGCTACGCCGCCGTTCCACAGGATGGCATTCCTGGCTCCGGCCTCTTCATCGTCGCCGATGGCATGGGCGGCTACCACGCTGGAGAGGTCGCCAGCCGGCTCGCCGTCGAGACCATCCGCGATACGCTTACCCCGCTCATCGGTCCCGCCAGTGGCCAGCCCACCGTCCCCCTGACACGCGACCAGAAGAAGGGCAAGGGCAAGCGCGGCAAGGACGAACGTGACCCCAACAAGACAAAGCCCTTACCGGAGCTTGGCGCGAATGGCGCCTCACAGCCCACCGGCGCGGCCACCCAGCGGCTGGATGAGTCCGTTGCGCTGGAGCATTACGCCGACCAGGTGCGCGACGCCGTCGAGGCAAGCAACGACGCCCTGATCGCCTACGGACGCGACCATTCAGACTCGCGCGAGATGGGGTCCACCGTCACCGCCGCGCTCGTCGTCTCGGGACGCGCCTTCATCGCCAACGTCGGCGATAGCCGCACCTATCTCTTCCGCGACGGCAAGCTCTCACGCATCACTCGTGACCACTCATTGGTCGAGCGGCTGGTGGAGGCTGGGCAGATTGACCCCGCCGACGTCTACGATCATCCCAACCGCAACTTGATCTACCGCTCGCTCAGCGCGACGACGCGCTCCAGCGTCGAGGTCGATATCTTCATGGAGCAGCTCAAGCCCGGCGACATGCTCCTGCTCTGCAGCGACGGCGCCTGGGAGATGGTGCGCGACGAGCAGATCGCCAGCATCCTCAGCGAGACCGAGGATATCGAGCACGCGGCGGAGTTGCTGGTGCAGCGCGCGAACGAGAATGGCGGCGAGGACAACATCACCGTCGTCCTGGCCCGCTGCGTGGAAGCCTGAGGGAGCCTCGCGTCATGACCCTCGCCTCCGGGACTGTGCTGGCGAACCGCTATCGCGTGCTTGCGCGGCTGGGCGAAGGCGGGATGGGCAGTGTCTATCAGGTCGAGGATCTCAAGCGGCCCGGCGTCGTCTATGCGCTCAAGGCCCTGCTCGACGACACGAATACGTCGCCGGAGGATATGGCGTGGGCGGCGAAGCGCTTCGACGAAGAGATCACCCTGCTCTCGCGCCTCTCGCACCCGCGCATCCCCGCCTTCGTGGATCGCTTCACCGAGGGTGGCCGACGCTACTTCGTGATGGAATACATCCCCGGCATGACGCTGGAGCAGCGACAAGAGCGCGACCACACCCCACTGCCGGAGCGGGACGTCCTCGGCTGGATGATTGGCGTCTGCGATGTGCTGGCCTATCTGCATAGCCAGCGTCCGCCGATCATTGTGCGCGACCTCAAGCCCGGCAACATCATGGTCACCCCGTCGGGTGACGTGCGCCTGATCGACTTCGGCATCGCGCGCACCTACAAGGCGGGCAAGGCGTCGAACACCGAGAACCTCGGCACCATGACATACGCCTCACCGGAGCATCTCGGCCAGACGCAGACCGATGCGCGCTCCGACATCTACAGCCTCGGTGCGACGATCTACCACCTGCTGACCAACACCGAGCCAGTCCCGCTGGAGACGCCCGCGCCAGGGCAACTGCGCAAGTATCAGCCGGGACTCAGCGAGGCGACCGAGCGCGTGGTCATCCGCGCGATGAAGCTCAACGCCGCCGAGCGCTTCCAGACCGCCGTCGAGTTCCGCGAGGCCCTACGCGCCTGCCTGGATGCGCTGCCTGCTGTCAACGGCGCAGCAACCTCCGGCCAGGTGGTCAGTCCCCCGCTACGCACAGCAAATCCGGCGCGACCGGCTCCGGCGGCTCCGTCAGGCGGCGTCATTTGCCCGCGCTGCGGCTTCTTCAACCGCCCCGGCGCCAGGTTCTGCGCCAACGATGGTGTGCCGCTTGTCCCTTCCGCAAAGCGCCCTCCGGCGAAGCCCGCCGCCAGGCCGCAGGCTGCGCCAGCCACACGCATCGTTCCCACCGCGACGACCGCCGACCTCTATGCGCGTAAGGCGACCGAGGCGTTCGGCGCGGGCAAATATCTGCAAGCCGTGCAGCAGAGCGAGGCGGCGATCTCGCAGGGCCGCGCAACCTACGATGTTTACCTGTTGCTCGGGCGCGCCCAGCGCCAGCTTGGCCGCGCGAGCGAGGCGGCGCATGCCTTCGCGGAGGCGGGCAGGTTGCGGCCCAGCGCCGAGGCGGCCTATCAGGAGGGCATGGCGTGGCGTGAGGCGGGTGAGGCGCTCCAGGCGCAGCTCGCGTTCTCGCGTGCGCGCCAGCTCGATCCACGCAATGCCGAGATTCCCTATCAACTGGGGCTGATCTGCCTGGGGATGGGGCAATTCGCGCAGGCGGAGGGCGAGCTACGCGACGCGCTGACGCTGCGCCCGGACGATGGACCGACGCTCGTCGCGCTGGGGAAGGTCGAGATCGCACGCCAGCGGCTAGATGAGGCGGTCGAATACCTGCGCCGCGCGGTCGCGCTGGAGCCACGCGAGTCCGCCGGACATCTGGAGTTAGGTCGCGCACTCTTGGGCATGGGACGGTTGCCAGAGGCGACAAAGGAGCTTGAGCGGGCCGCGAAGCTCGCCCCAGAGTCCGCCGAAGCGCAGACGGCCCTCGGCATGGCGTACCATGCGGGTGGACGCCGCTCGCAGGCGAAGGCGGCGCTCAAGAAGGCGATAGCGCTCAACCCACGCGACGCCGAGGCCCAGCAACTGCTGAAGCAAATGTAGTCGCCATTCCGCCACAGGCTCCTCCCATCAGCTATAGTGGATACAAAGGAGTTATCCCCATGCGATGTATCCAGTGCGGCGCGGAGCTGCGCCCCAACGCGCGTTTCTGCAACGTCTGTGGAGCCGATCAGTCCCAGGCGCAGGCGGTGAGCCAGGCAGAGGGCCAGCCCACTGCCGTCGAGCCTGTGCCTGCCGCCTCTGCTCCTATCGCGCAGGCTGGAAGCGAAGGCGATGAGGTCGAGCGCGCAAAGCGCCCACCACGGATTCCCCGCGCCAGCGACGACGAGCAAGAGGTCTCCGCAGGCAGCGCGCCAGTAGTCACGCAGCCAGTCGAAGCTGTCGTCTCGCAAGTGAACGGCGCCACAGCGCCGGCCGCTTCTGCTGGGGGCGCTGAGATGGTTGGCGACCTACCCTGGCCGCTGCCTGCACAGGCCGTAGTAGCTGGACGCTATCAGGTGCAGGGCGTCGTCATCGCCGCCGAGACGCAGTCTGGCGAGAACGTCTATCGCGTGACGGACCTGCGTGGCAATGAGAAGTGCTGGTCCTGTGGGACGACGTACGCCGCGTCCGACGACCCGCAGCGCTTCTGCCCGGAATGTGGCGCCGACATGCTTGGCCATGAGTTGACGCTTCATGAGCGCATCGCCGTTCCAGACGAGACGCCGACGCAACCGCTCTCCGAGGCGAACATGCCGCTGATGTCTGGCTCAGAGCCGGTCATCTACGAGCATGGGCGCGAGTATCGCGTCGAGGAGGACAAGACGGAGGCCTCGCCGTTTCCCAGCGGCGTCAAGATCACCATCGGCGCGGCGTCGGATGTTGGTATCTCGCGGCAGGGCGGGCATAACGAGGACAGCATCGGCCACGTCGTGCTGGAGATTCAGCATGATTCGTATGCGGAGCCGCTCGCGCTCGCCGTCGTCGCGGACGGGCTGGGTGGACACGCCAGCGGACGCGAGGCCAGCCGCCTCGTCGTGCGCACCCTGCTCGATCACGTCCTGCGCACCGTCGCGTTGCCGCGTGTCGAACTCCTGACTGACGCGCCGGCCACCGAAGAGGGGCTGAAGCATATCCTGCGCGAGGGCATTCAGGCCGCCAACGAGGCGCTCTGCACAGCCAACGAGGAGCAAAAGCTCGACATGGGGTCCACCGTCGTCGCCATGCTGGCCTATGAGGGAACCGCCTACGTCGCCAACGCTGGCGACAGCCGCGCCTACGTCCTGGAGGGCGAGACGCTGCGGCGCATCACCATAGACCACTCGCTTGTCGAGCAACTGGTCGCTGGCGGAATCATCGCCGACGCCGACCGCTATACGCATCCAGAGCGCAACCAGATCTTCCGTAGTCTCGGCCTCAACCGCGAGATGGAGATAGACTTCTTCACCCAGTGGTTGCGTCCAGGCATGCGGCTGCTCCTCTGCTCAGACGGCCTCTGGGAGATGGTACGCGACAACGAGATCACGCGCATCATGCGCGCCAATCCCGACCCACAGGCGGCCTGCGACGCCCTGATTCAGGCGGCGAACAAGGCGGGTGGCGAGGACAATATCTCGGCGGTCGTCGTGCAGATTGGCGCATGAGGCGAGACGATGAGCGAGGCCACAGAAAATCGAACGACCGAACGTGAGGGGCGCGCACTCCATACCGCGCATGGCGAAGCGCAACGGCAGGCGCTGGCGCGCGCGGCGTACCAGGTCATCGCCGAGAGCGGCTTCGAGGGGCTGCGAACGCGCGATGTGGCCGAGCGCGTCGGTGTGAATATCGCGACGCTGCACTACTACTTCGCCACGAAAGAGGACCTGATACGCGGCGTGGTTGATCTCCTTATAACGGAGTTCTCTACCTTCCGCGCGCCTGGTCAACCACCACTGGAGGAGCTGTCGCCGCGCGAGGGTCTGCGCAGCGAACTGGAAGACGTACGCGAGCAGATCAGAACGCGGCCCGACATGTTTATCGCGCTGATCGAGCTGTACATGCGCTCGCTCCGTGATCCGCAGATCAGAGTGATGTTGCGCGAGTTGGACGCGGGCTGGCGCGAGCATCTGGAATCGCTTCTCGCTGCGGGGGTGGCCACAGGTGATTTCCCTTCTAATCTCGATATCCGCACCACCAGCGCCGTGCTGATCGCCTTCAGCAAGGGCATGGCGATGCAGCTTCTGAGCGACCCTGAGAGCGTACCCATCGAGAGCGTCTACGACGAGATCGCTCGCCTGACCACGGCGCACGATTCCGATTGAGGGACCTCGCGCCACGTAAGATCGGTCCCTGCTACGAGAGGATCAGCCGCGCGCGCTGGAAGCGGACCATCGCGATGAGTAGCAGCGCCACGGCCACCACCAGCAGACCAGCCGCGAAGATAAGCAGGACTCGCGCCGGGTTGGCGGCGTTGAGCGCCGCGAGTATGGCGTCCTGTGTCTGCCTGGGCAGCACCTGGAAGATGATGAACGGCGCGAAGACCAGAACAAGGAAGCCGAAGGTCAAACTCAACTGCGCCTGGCGCGTGGTCGCCGCGCGCAGCGAGACGAGGCAGCCCACGCTCGCCGTCAACAGCGACATCAGCAGCGCCAATACGACGATCGCCACGATGCTGCCCACTGGATAGAATGCCAGTCCAGAGTCCGCGTTCTTTGGCGAGAGGTTCGCCACCACCGCCTGCGCCAGCGCGCCAATGATGCCGGCCGCTGCGCCATAAGCGACCGCCGCGCCGACCTTGCCGAAGAGGATGGCCCGGTCGGAGAGCCGGCTCGCCAGCAGCGTCTCCAGCGTATGGCGCTCGCGCTCGCCGGCGAAACTATCCGCGATGACGGTCTGCAAGATGATGTACGGCAGGAGCAACCCGTCCACGATGATGGGCGCCGCCGACGTGAATAAGGCGTGCCCCATCTGTAGCGGCCAGAGGATGCTGGTGATGCCGATGAGCAGCAATGCGGCGATGACACCACGCCCACCGCCACCGCCGGAGCCTGCGCCAGCTAGATACTCGCGCCATTCTTTCCCCATGACCGTCCAGATGTCGGCGATCATCGCGCCACCTCCTGCGCGCTATCCTCTTCCATCAGCGAGAGGAAGACGTCTTCCAGGCTCGCCTGTCCGCGCCGCGCCTCCTCGATCTGGACTCCGGCCTCTACCAGCGCCGTGATGATTGGCGCCATTTTTGCCTGCTGATCCGTCAACTCAAGGAGCAGGCGTCCGTTCTCGACCTGCGCGCTGACGATGTCACGCCGCGTACGCAGCGACGCCAGTACCTCCGGCGTAAACCCGTCGCCAAAGATTTCAGCTTGTGGCCGTCCGGTCCGCTGGCGCAACGCATCGGGGCTGCCGACGGTCAGCAGCTTGCCGGAACGGATGACGCCGACCTGCTGGCAGAGCCGCTCGGCCTCGGGCAGGTTGTGCGTGTTGAGGAAGACCGTCACGCCCTCGCGGGCGACCAGCCCTTCCAGATCGTCGCGCAGCGCCGCCGCAGCCATAGGGTCAAGCCCCGCCGTTGGCTCGTCGAGGAAGATCAGCGCTGGCCGGTGCAGCAGCACCCGCGCGATGGCAAGTTTCTGCTTCATGCCACGGCTCCACGCGCCGACACGCTCTTTGCGCCGGTCGTAGAGGCCGACGTGAGTCAGCAACTCTCTGATGCGCGCCTGGCGCTCGGCGGTGGAGAGTCGCCAGACACGTCCGTAGAAGTCGAGGTTGTCTTCAGCGGTCAGCCGCTCGTAGAGGCCGCTGAATTCGAGCAAAGCGCCGGAGCACTCGCGGATGGCGCTTCCCTGCGAGCGTGTATCGAAGCCAAGGACCTGCGCCTGGCCGGAGGTCGGCTCCAGCAGCCCGAGCAGCAGGTTGATGGTGGTCGTCTTGCCCGCGCCATTCGCGCCCAGAAACCCGAAGATGATTCCTGGAGGTACCTCCAGCGTCAACGCGTCAACCGCGCGCACGGCGTCGAAGTCGCGTGTCAGGTTGGTCGTGCGGATCGCCGCCTCGGCCATGGTATCCGCCTCCTTTGCCTTGATGCCCTCGCCGCTCGAATGGCTAATCGCCGGACCACACTATGTATGATACGGCTGGGTCGGCGTCGTTACCATCAGCGGCCAGTCCTTAGGCAAACTCTTAGCCCGACGACTCCTTTATCTGGAATACGCAGTTGCTACAATTCTCATAGGGGTTGGAAGGCCAGACGAGACTTCAATCAGGTGATTGACATCTGACACGCTGGCTGGTATCATTGTCTATATCAATCAACTGATTGATAAACGATGACTATCTCAATGACAGGAGATACTGATGGCGAGCACCGATACCGCAGCCGCCACGCCTGCGACCACTGCCGACCCACGCCGCTGGTGGGCGCTCATCACCGTCAGCTTAGGCCTCTTCATGGCCCTGCTCGACGTAACCATCGTCAACGTGGCGCTTCCCACCATTGGCGATGACCTCAACACCAGCTTCGCCGACCTGCAATGGGTCATTAGCGCCTATACTCTGGCGCTGGCCGTCTTCCTGGTCACGGCAGGGCGGCTGGGCGACCTCTTCGGACGCAAGCGGCTCTTCGTCGTGGGTCTGGGCGTCTTCGCGCTCGGCTCGATGCTCTGCGCCCTCTCCGGCGACTTCACGTTCTTCAATCTGACGCATATCCAGACGCTGATCGCGGCGCGTGCGCTCCAAGGCCTCGGCGGCGCGATCATGCTACCCCTCTCGCTGGCGATCCTCTCCTCGACGTTCCATGGACGCGAGCGTGGGATCGCCTTCGGCGTCTATGGCGGCGTGACAGGTCTGGCGACGGCGATTGGTCCGGTGCTGGGCGGGCTGCTGGTCGAGAAAGTCAACTGGCAGTCCATTTTCTGGATCAACGTCCCCATTGGGATCATCGCCATCGCGCTCTGCTTCTGGTCTGTGCAGGAATCGTACGATACCACTGCCCCGCGCTCGATTGACGTCTTCGGCCTCGTGACGCTCTCGGCGGCGCTCTTCTGCCTCGTGCTGGCGCTGATTCAGGGCAACGACGCCGACAAAGGCTGGACCTCGCCCTACATTCTGACGCTCTTTGGCATCACTGTTGTGGGACTGGTCGCCTTCATCGTCGGCGAATCGCTGCTGAAGAATCCGATGGTGGACCCGCGCCTCTTCAAGAACGCCAGCTTCACTGGCGTGGCCATCGTCGCCTTCACGCTCAGCGCCGGCCTCTACTCGCTCTTCTTCTTCCTGACGCTCTACCTGCAGAACTACCTCGGCTTCTCGCCGCTCCAGGCGGGGCTGCGCGCGCTGCCGTTGAGCGGACTGGTGCTGCTGACAGCGCCGCTCGCCGGGGCGCAGATGCACCGCTTTGGCCCTAAGGTCTTCCTCGTCCTCGGCATGGCGCTGGCGGCAGGCGGTGTCCTGCTGATGACGCGTATCACGACGGACCTGAGCCAGACGGCGTGGCTCGTCCTGCTGCCAGGCTTCATCCTCGCCGGGCTGGGCAGCGGCATGGTCAACCCGCCCATCGCCGACGTGGCGGTCAGCACCGTCAGCCGCGACCGCGCGGGCATGGCGTCAGGCGTCAACTCAGTCTGCCGCCAGTTAGGGACCGCGTTCGGCATCGCCTTCTTCGGCGCGGTTCTCACCAGCCGCTACAACGGCCGTGTGAGCGACGGCGTCAAGGCGCTGACCGTGCCAGGCGTTCCAGAGGGGCAGGCCAAGGCGATCCTCGATGGCATCGTCACTGGCTTGCAGAATGCGGGAACCTTTGCCGCCAGCACAGGCCTGCGCAATCTGCCGCCACAGTTCCAGCAGTTCGCCAACTCGCCCCTCTTCCCGCAGATCCAGCATATCGTACAGTCGGCGTACATTGCCTCGACGGTCGAGGTCTTTCAGCTTGGCGCGATCCTGCTGGTGATCGGCGCGCTGGCGGCCTTGCTGCTGGTGAAGCGTTCCGACATGCGCCCGGCGACCGAAGGCGCGGAGTACGAGGCCGCTCCCGTCGAGTTCTAGCCGTTGTTTCTGCGCTTTCCTGGCTCCTGCTACAATGGACCGGTCGTCGTTCATTTATCGCAGGAGCTAGTGGATGTCCAGCCAGCGCGCGGTTCAGCCGCGAAGAGTTCGGATTGCGCGCGCCGCGCCTCTCGCCTTTCTGGCGCTGGTTCTGCTTGCCTGGGCCGCCGCGCCAGCCGTGCGCGCCGTGACGCTGGTGGAAACGTGGCGCAGTCGCTCCGCGCCGGACGCCGCAACCGCTGGACTTCCGGTGCGCGATGTGAGTTTCGCCGCAAGCGATGGCATTCATCTCGCGGGCTGGCTCGCGCTGCGCTCGCCCGGCGCGCCGACGATTATCCTCGTGCATGGCTTCAAGGCCGCACGCCAGAACATGCTGCCTTGGGCGCGCTACCTGTATGCCGCAGGCTACAACGTCTTGCTCTACGATAGCCGTGGCTGCGCGCAAAGCGACGGCTGGAAGATCGGCCTCGGCGCCACGGAGACGAACGACCTCATCGGCGCTGCGCATTATCTCACTGGGCTGTCCGATTTGAAGGTGAAGCGCTTTGGCGCGTTGGGTGTCTCGCTCGGCGCGGGGACGGTCGTCCTGGCCGCCGCGCGTGAGTCGTCGCTGGCGGCGGTGGTGGCGGATAGCGCCTGGGCGGATGAGCAGCCACAACTCGACCGCATGGGCAGCATACCTATCGGCCCGCTCGCCGTTCCCGTCCTCCCCTATGAGCCAGCGCTGGTGAACGCCCTGATCGGCGCCGACCTCAGCGCGGCGCGACCACTCGCGGTGGTCGGCTCCATCGCGCCACGCGCTGTCATGTTCATCCACTCCGCCGACGACACGAACGTCACCACGCCACTCTCCAGAGAACAGGCGCTCTACGCGGCGACAGGCAGCCCCAAGGTCGAATGGATCGCGCCGAGCGGTGGCCATGCTGGCGCGTTCAACGCCCATCCTGACGAGTATCAGCGCCGCACGCTCGACTTCTTCCGTGCTTATCTTGGTCCGCCGGTTGTTGGATGATGTCCAATAATGGGCAGGAGTGACGTATCGCCGAAGGCAAGTTTGAGATGCTGAAACTCTTAACTGTGACAGAAACATTCCTCATTCCTGGGCACGGCCTGCTCCTCGCTCCAGGATTTTCTTCGCCCAAAGAAGGACGCATCTTGCCTGATTGGCCCTATCTGCCGGATGGAGTGCCAACTCAGGGGATGGCGGAGGTTCGTGTTCCCGACGGAACGAGCTTTCGCGCTCCCTTTAGAATAATCATCGAAAACTTCCATTACACCAGCGTAGAGTTCATGGAAAGAAATCCAATCTGGGTTATTCACGTTGTTTTGCAAGACATTGAAAAAGCGGCTGCCCCGCCAGGCTCAGAGAACTGGATAGACCTTCCTGAGTGCACCTAATACGTTGCTCAGAAGTGACCTGATAGCCAGTTTTAGCCCGCTGGTAAGGCATGCGATCCTCCGCGCGCTCGCTGGCAGGCGCTTGCACACAATAGTCAGCCTTGACTTAAGTGGTGAGCATGGGTTACACTCTGCCCATCAAGACTCTAGTCAGTACTGTCTATTGTTTTTCGAGCCACTCCCACGTCGAGCAGATCATCTGCATACGTGGCAGGATCGTGGGGCTGGAGCTGTCTCATCAAGCGGGATACGCCAGGCCCATTAGATGGGCATAGCCATGCATAAAGAACTGCATCTCCTCGGGCTGCTTCAGTCAGGCCCGAGAACCGGCTATCAACTTCACCGCATCACTAAGGCGCACGGCGAGCTCTATACCGACCTCAAGAAGGGGAATGTGTACTACCTGCTCGACCGGATGGCCAGGAGCGGCGAGTTGGAAGTGACCGCCGAAGCGGGCGCGCCTGGGCCGCGACGGGAGCGCTTGGTCTATACCATCACGGAGAGTGGGCGTCAGCGCTTCCACGAACTCCTGCGCGAGATCTTGCGCGCCTATGACCCGCCGCACACCGGCGTTGAGGTGGGAATGGTCTTCCTGCCCTATCTCGACGTGGCAGAAGCAACACAGTTGCTAACCGAGCGCCGCCGAGCAGTGCTGGATCGCCGCGCCGCACTCGTGGGCGAGATGGAGCCATCAGACCACGAGCATGTGAGCCTGGCTCAGGATCACCTCCTATGTCTGATCGACGCCGAGCTGTCCTGGATCGAACGCACGATTGAGCGCCTGCAATGAAGAAATGAGGATACGCCATGACCAGCGGCGCCGCCACCTGGCCAGTCATCGCCGGCTCCTATGAAGTAGGTGATCCGCAGGGGCCAGTCGCTATCTGCGCGCTCACGACCGAGAGCCTGATCGCTCCCCTCGCGCGCCTGCCCGGCGTCGCGATTGCCGGCAAGGTGTACACCGCCAACCTCGGCATCACGCGCATTGTGCTCAATGTGACGGCGAATCCTGCCATCCGTTTCCTGCTGATCTGCGGGAAAGACTCGCCACTCTTCCATCCAGGGCAGTCGCTGGTCGCGCTGCTTGAGCGTGGCGTCGACGCCGACCGCCGCATCGTGGGAGCCATCGGCTACGAGCCGGTGCTATCGATGTTGGACCCAGCGCTCGTCGAACAGTTCCGTCAGCAAGTCGAGGTCGTCGATTGGGCCGGGGAAGAGGACCTCCAGGCGCTCGAAGAGGGCATTGAATCTCTGGTGGCCCGCAATCCTGGGCGCTTCGCCGCAGGTGATGGCTCTGCCGGCATGCTCCAGGCCGAAGAACGGTTCATGCCGATCCGGCCTGGCGGCGTCCGTGAGCCCCTGCAGTACGATCCAAAGGGCTACTTCGTCATTACGCCCGACCGCGAGCAGGAGCAGCTCATCATCCGACACTACCTGCCGGACCACACGCCCGCGCACGAGATGCGGGGACGTTCGGCTGGGCCGATGCTGCTTGGCCTGCTGCGCGAAGGGCTGGTCACGCAGCTCAGCCATGCTGGCTACCTGGGCGAAGAACTGGCCAAAGCAGAAGCGGCTCTGCGGTTCGATCTGCGCTACGACCAGGATCGCCCGCTGCGGCGACGCGAAGCGCCCGCTGCGGCCCCAGAGGCGCCTGCATCCGGCTCAGCGGCCCCATCGCCAATGGCGGCGATCACACCACCTATGACTGCGGCTGAGCTGGTGGCCGCCACACCGGGCACGACGGTCAATGTCGCGCTTATTATCACCGGGCTACCTGCGCCTGACCTGCTCGACGGTGAACTGCTCCAAGCCGACAAAGCAGAGCCGTTCAGCGCCTTCCGCCGCACCGTGCAGAAGGTCCAGGTCCATTGGAGTCCGGCCACCCAGTTCGCAATGGGCGAGGCGGCGGACCTCCAGATCGGCGCGCTGATCCGGGTGCGCGGGGCGCTCGGTGAGCGTCATCTAGTTGAAGCCGAGCGACTCGTCATTCTGACGCGTGCCGCACGTATTCTCGAAGAGTAACGCCCGTCGCTCATTTGGACTGAGTACTAGTTCTCCACTGGCTCGGTGAAGGGATGCTCGTTGCGCCACATGCGAACCAGCGCGGCGATGGGGACGAGCAGCCAGGGCAGGTTCAGCAAGATCACGAGTGGAAGTTGTGGCGTTGCACTGGGTCCAGCGACCTCCTCGAAGAGGATGATCGTCACGTTGGTCATCAGCACACTGGCCCAGACGACCGTCGGAATGCGTATCCAGTCGCGACCCCGGATGTACGCGTAGAGCGCGACGGCGTAAAATGGGCCGAAGAAGAGCGCGTCAATCCAGATCGTCGCCTTCCACCAGATCGGTCGCGCCAGTAACAACGGATCGAGCGCTTTCCCGTAATTGTGTATGAGGTCTACGAGCGGCGCGGGCGGCCAGAGCGGATAGGTGAAATGCGCCGGGTTGGCGATGACAATTTGCTCCAGGTCCACGATGTAGGTAATGAAGCCGAGATTGAGCAGAAAGAATGCGATGAAGAGCAGGTCGCCCTTGCGCCGCGATAGCGGAATCGACCTGCGCGCCGAAGTCGCCAGGTTCGCGGACGCTTCCGCCGGATCGGTCGTCTGCGCCATGGGGCATGCCTCTTTCTGGTTGTTGTAGGAGACGTTACCGCCTGATGGCTCGCCGCTAGTGTACCATTGAGGCGGCGCGCGTGGAATGCTATCTTGGGTAAAAGGCTGACAAATGGTGGGTGATGGCGACCGGCGCACACTCTCCCGGCGGGAGGCGTTGCGCACACTGGCGGGCGGCGCGCTAGCGCTTGGCGGGCTGGGGCTGACCTCACTGACCTCATGCGCGCCATTCCTGGCTGGCAGTAGTGGTGGCCCGACCTTGCCTCCAGGCGTCGCTATCATCAAGACGCCGCTGCTTGTCCTAAAGGGCCACACGGCAGCGGTCAACACCGTCGCCTGGTCGCCTGATGGAACGAAAGTGGCGACGACGAGTGACGACTTTACCGCGCAGATCTGGGACGTCGCCACCGGAGCGAGCCTGCTCACCTATCGCAACCATACCGACAAGGTCTGGGACATCGCCTGGTCTCCCGATGGCAAGCGCATCCTGTCCGCCAGCCGCGACATGACCGCGCAGATCTGGGACCCCGCCAGCGGCCAGCTTCAGACGACGTTCACCGGGCATACGAAGGGGGTCCTCTCGGCGGCCTGGTCGCCGGACGGAACGAAGATCGCCACCGGCAGTGTGGACTGGACCGCGCAGATCTGGGATGTCGCGTCGGCGAAGAGCCTCGTCACGTACACGAAGCACATTAGCTGGGTCTACACCGTCGCCTGGTCGCATGACGGCAAGCAGATCGCCTCGGCAAGCAACGACTACACCGCGCATGTGTGGGATGCGGCCACTGGCGCGCCATCCGTCGAATACCGCGAGCACTCGCGCGAGGTCAATGCGGCGCGCTGGGCGCCGGATGGGCAGTCGGTGATCTCAGCGAGCGGGGATGGCACGGTGCAGCGCTGGGATGCGACGACGGGACAGCGTATCTCGACCTTCAGCGGGCACAAGGACGCTGTCTACGCGGCGATGTGGTCGCCCGACGGCAAACGCGTGGTGTCTGGAGGCGGGGACGAGAAAGCGCTGGTCTGGGACCCAGACACAGACGAGATCAAGGCTAGCTACGAAGGGCATATGATAAAAGGCACGGTAGACGACGGCTCGCCGACAGGGTTGGTACATACCGTCGCCTGGGCGCCAGACAACACGCGCCTCGCCTCCGCCAGTCTGGATAAAACCGCGCATATCTGGCGGCTCCCTTAGTATCATCAGTCGTGGAGGACGCTTGATGGTCAACTTTGACGACGCCTATCGTGGGACGCCGCCGTGGGATATTCCTCAGCCACAGCCAGCGTTCGTCGCGCTCGCCGAGCAAGGCGCCATCCAGGGCAGCGTGCTCGACGCTGGTTGTGGGACGGGCGAGAACGCGCTCTACTGCGCCAGCCTTGGCCACGAGACCTGGGGCATTGATGGCGCGCCAGCCGCAATTGAGAAGGCGCGTCAGAAGGCGCAGGAACGCGGCTTGGCGGTCGAGTTTCGTGTTCACGACGCGCTCGCGCTAGAGGGGCTTGGCCGGACATTCGATACCGTGACGGACTCCGGCCTGTTTCATGTCTTCGGCGATGAGGACCGTGTCCGCTATGTCCAGGGTCTGACAAGCGTGCTTGGCTCCGGCGGCAGGTACTTCATGCTTTGCTTCAGCGATCGCCAGCCAGGCGCATTTCCCTTGCCGCGACGGGTCACGCAGGAGGAGATTCGCATCGCGTTCGCCGACGGCTGGCACGTGGATGAGATCGTCGAGGCGCGATTCGCGCAGCGCTTCTTTCCCGATGGGGCGTTCGCCTGGCGCTGCTCGATCACACGGCTGTAACGCCAGCGCAAGGGAAACAAAGAAGCGCGCCCATCGCTGAGCGCGCCTCCCTGTGACTGCGCGTCGCCGCGCTAGAATCTGTCGGCCTAGTAGTCCGGCATCGCCGGGGCGGCGGCCGGCTTGTCCTTCTCCGGCAGATCGGTGATGAGCGCCTCGGTGGTGAGGATCATCGCGGCGATCGAGGCTGCATTCTCCAGCGCCGAGCGCGTCACCTTGGCGGCGTCAATCACGCCGACGTCGACCATGTCCTCGGCCTGGTTGGTGAGGACGTTGTAGCCGATGTGCTTGTTCTTCTTCTCGGTCTGCGCGCGGCGCACGGCCTGCACGACGACCGCGCCGTCCTCGCCACCGTTGGTCGCGATGGTGCGCAGTGGCTCCTCCAGCGCACGGCGCAGGATCGCCACACCGGTCGCCGCGTCACCATCCACCTTGAGCTTGTCGAGCGCCTCGACCGCGTTAAGGAGCGCGACGCCGCCGCCCGGCACGAAGCCTTCCTCGACCGCCGCGCGGGTCGCCGAGAGAGCGTCCTCGACGCGCGTCTTGCGGAACTTCAGCTCGACCTCGGTGCCGGCGCCGACCTTGATCAGGCCCACGCCGCCAGAGAGCTTGGCCAGGCGCTCCTGG
>DATAOM010000017.1:0-10999 GCA_036265775.1 Ktedonobacterales bacterium
TACCTGCAATCCTCTCAGCCGCAGCCCACGTTTCTGCGGTTGTGCGGCTGAGGATGGAGGATAGTGTAGATTTTTGCAACGGTAGAATACCAGACGAGGTGATGTCCATGACAGATAGATTGGCGCCCATATGGCGCTGACGCGGCAGAGCGTGGATCGTCGCGCCGCGCTGCTCGACGCCGCCCGGCAGATCTTCGCCGCGAAGGGCGTCGAGGCGGCGCGTGTCTCGGAGGTCGTCGCTCGCGCCGGTGTCGCGCAGGGTACCTTTTACCTCTACTTTACTTCCAAGACTTCGCTCGTGCTGGCGCTGACCGACGAGGTCTATGCTGAGATACGCGAGGAAGTGGCGCGTGCGCTGGCGGCGGAGAAGCATGTCGCCGGGCAGGTGAGCGCTGGAGTGGCGGCGGCGTTTCACGCCATCGAACGCAACCGTGACATCTTCGCCATTGTCCATCCGCGCGCTGGTGGCGGCGAGATCCGTCAGGAGAGCGAGCGGCTCTTTGAACCCTATTACGACCTCGTCGCGGAGGCCGTTCGCGCTGGCCAGGAGCGCGGCGAGATTCCCGCCGATGTCGCGCCTGATCTCGTGGCGCGGCTGGTGGTGGACGTGATCGACTCCGCCGCGTATGCCTGTTATGTGCTCGACGAGAAGTATTCCATCGAAGCGTATCAGGCTGAAGCGACGCGCTTCATTCAGCGCGGGCTAGGCGTCGGATGAAATTGGGTGTAAGCCGTCTATACCAGTACTAGTAGCGCATTGGCGAGCATCTCTGGCGCGGTGACATGTGCGAGATGATCGGCGTCGATCTCACGCCAGCGCCATGCTGGATTCGTGTGGATGCGCTCCATCCGTGGCTCCAGCGGCGCGCCATTGCGACCTTGCGCACACAGGATATAGGCGCGCGAGAGGGTTTCATCGGTTGGGCGTGTGAGCCGTAGCGGTTGTGTCAGCGTTTTGAAAGGGTGTGGGACGAGTCGTGGATGGAACCAGGCCCAGAGGTCGCTGGTTGGGTGAGACTCCACGCCGGGGGCGCCTGGCGCCGCTGGTGGTGGCACACGCCAGCCCTCGCCACCTGCGCGCGTAGCTTCTTCGATGCCGGTACTGTTGTTGGCGTCCAGGAGTTGCAGGAACGATTCGCCATTCTCAGGCACGTGCGCGTCGAGGTAGATCAGGCTCGCCAGCCGTTCGCGGGCGCGGTCAGCCACGCCGGTGATGACACAACCAGCGTAGCTGTGTCCGATGAGGCGCACATCCGTAAGGTCCTCGAAGTAGAGCAGATTGACGATGTCCGCGATGTGGGTCTCCAGATCAATCTCAGGATGCGCTAGGTGGACACGTTCGCCCAGTCCGGTCAGCGTTGGCGTATAGACCCTGTGACCGGCGTCTTCAAGTAACCTCTTGGCGCTGCGCCAGCTCCAGCCGCCGTCGAACATGCCATGAACGATCACGATAGTCGCCATCTCGCGCCTCCATCGTTTCAGGAGCGACCGCAGATACCGCTGCTCCGGTCGAGTATACGCCTGGCTGTGGCTCATCACAAGGCGCTCCAGGGCGCCGCGAAACTTCAAGGCCAGGCAATCACTCCAATTGTTCAGCGCCAATAGTGGTACGCGCTTTGAAAGCCGGACACGAGCGCTCTATACTTGTTGATATGACTGACTGTCAGTCATGTTGCGCTGAACACGTTGATGAGGCGCAAGGAGGACAAGAAACTGCCATGAATGAAACTGTCACGACCACTGGTCGCTATCACGAGTCGCGCGTTGAGGCGGCAGTCAAGCCACTGCTGCGCGGCTATCTGCATCTGGGCGCCGCTATCCTGGCGGTGATCGGAACCATTGCGCTGGTCGTTCTCGCCGCTGGCGACCCGCCCAAGCAGGTGACGCTGGCGATCTACGGACTAAGCTCGATCTGGCTCTTTGGTATGAGCGCGCTCTACCACATCGGCTCATGGGAGCCACGGCGTGAGAAACTGTTACGTAGGCTGGATCACGCCAACATCTTCATCCTTATTGCCGGGACGTATACGCCGATCGCGTTCAATGTGATGACCGGCTGGTGGCGTGCCGGAATCTTGATAACAGTCTGGGGCCTTGCGCTCGCCGGGGTAATCGCCGCTGCGCCGCGCCTGAGCCTGCCGCGCTGGGTGATGGTTGCGCTGTACCTCCTGACGGGTTGGGTCGCGCTCGCTGCCATCCCAGAGATCGCGCATAACCTGGGCATCGGCGCCGTCCTGACGCTCATGCTGGGCGGCGTGCTCTACACACTCGGCGCGCTGGCCTACGCCTTCAAGCGCCCTAATCCCTGGCCGCGCGTCTTCGGTTACCACGAGGTCTTCCACCTCTGCACCATCGCCGCCAACACGGTCTTCTTCGCGTTCATGGTCATCTATGTCGTGCCGTTCATCCGGCTGTAGGAAAACGCGCGCGCCTAGAGACGAGCGAAGAGACGAGCGAACGCAAGGTCCCCTGACCCACCCTCGCCGCGTGAAGAAGTCCAGCGCCTGGTAATAACGATGACCGGTTGTCCGGGTATGCGCGGTGCGTTGGTGACGGTGCTGGGCACAACAATGACGGTGCTCGCGCGCCCCACGCGAATGGTTCCTCCCGTGAGAGGAATTTCAACTTCAGGCAGTTGACGCCGTGCGCTCACCACTTCTCTCGTTTGACTACCGACTTGCGTTCGCTCGCGTCTCTAGCTGCGCTACGCGCCCGTGACCTCTGTATCCTCTCCAATCTCGGTCGCCCAATTCGTCGCCTGGATCGCCGTATCCAGCTCACGTCGTTCCTGGGCTAGCCGCTCCAACTGTTTGCGCAACGCGCCAACGTCTACCGTCGCAACCTTGCGGATCTCTGAGCGGCCGTAACGATCTATTCGGTACGAGGCGGTCTCGGCGGCCGTCTCGATCAGGCTATAGAGTGTCTGGAGCGCATCCCGCCGGGCCAGCGCATCGGTGATCGTCGAGCCGTCGGGAAGCGTCGTCGCCAGGTTCGCGCGGTTGATGCGCGCCACGAGGCGTCCAAGCTCGGTGGTCAGCCGCTCAGCCTCCGCCAGCAACTCCTGAGGATTCTCCGGCGGTGTCTCGCCTTCTTGCACGAGTGCGCTCTGGCGCAGCCGGTTGCGCAACTGCTCGATACGTTTCTGCACGTCAGCGCGCAGGACGAGCGCCTCTGCCAGTTTCATTGTTTCATCCTCGGTCCAGCGGACCAGACTATCGCCTCGGATAGTGGTCATTCAAACATTCGGCGTACAGTATAGCACTATCTGGCACACCCTTATCGCTTGACGCTCGCTGCCCGGCGACCTACAATCTCAACGAGCGATAACAGACTGTTGAGTTTGTTCGTGACGCTGGTTGTCGAAACGGTAAGGTGAGGGCAGCATGGCTCGTGGTAGTGGCGCGCAGCGCGATGAGGCGCAGACTCCCCACCTGCGCGATAAGGACGCTACCCGTCAGCGCCTCCTCGACGCCGCAGAGCAGGTCTTCGCCGAGAAGGGCTACCACGGCGTGGGCGTAGACGACATCATCCGCGCCTCGGATAGCTCCAAGGGTGGCTTCTATTTCCACTTCCCCAATAAACAGGCCATCTTCCTCGCCCTCGTTGATGCTCTGACGCCTAAACTTGCTGCCTCGATTGATCGCGCCATCGCCGCCGAGAGCGACCCCGTCGCCCAGCTCGACGCCGCGCTGCGCACCGTGCTCGACCTCTTCGCGCGCCATCGCCGCCTGAGCAAGATATTGCTGGTCGAGGCGGTTGGGCTGGGGCATGGCTTCGACGAGAAGCTGATGCGCACGCGTGGTGAGTTCGCGCGCATGATTCAGGGCTACCTCGATCGCGCTGTCGCGGCGGGCGTGATCGCTCCGCAAGATACGGTGACGATCTCCTGGGCGTGGTTCGGCGCGATAAACGAGATCGTCGTGCGCTGGCTAGTGATAAACGAGCCTGCGCAGCTACATGAGGCGTTGCCGACGCTGCGGGTGATCTTGCTGCGCTCTATCGGCGCGCCAATTCCATCAGCTCCGGTTGAAACGAGCGAGGCGTCACGATGAGACACCCCTCGACCGCTGTCTCGTCAGTCAGCGATGCTCGCCAGCAATCCGTCCGGCTAGGTGTGATTGACTACCTCAACGTCGCGCCGGTCTACGATGCGATTCGAAGCGATGCGTGGCTTCTGCCAGGCGTCGAGCTTGTCGCTGGCGTTCCCTCGGAGATGAACGCTGCGCTGCTGGCGGGCGAGATCGATCTCTCTAACGTCTCCAGCGTCGCCTATGGGCAGCATGCGGATGAGTGGCTGCTCGTGCCGGGCCTCTCGGTCGCGGCGCAGGAGAAGGTCGAGAGTGTGCTGCTTTTTTCCTGGCAGGCAGACTGGCGCGCGCTGGATGGCGGCTCAATCGCACTCTCCAGCGACTCCGCGACCTCAGTCGCGCTCGTGCGCCTGCTGGCGGAAGAACGTTACGGCGCGCGTCCGCAGTACGTGACGGTGGCGCCGGATCTAGACGCGATGCTGGCAGAGCACGATGCCGCGCTGCTCATAGGCGATGTCGCGCTAGTTGAGGGACAGAAACGGCGCGAGATCGCTGGACGCGGCAAGCCATACGTCTTCGATCTGGCGACGGAGTGGCGCGCCTGGACCGGGTTGCCATTCGTCTTCGCCGTCTGGGCGGCGCGCGCCGACCGCGCGCGGGAGATTTCCGCTAGCGGTATTATTGAGGCGCTACGGGAGTCGAAGCGGTGCGGACTCAGTGATGTAGAGCGCATCGCGGCTGAGGCGGCGGCGCAGCTTGGATTGCCGGAAGACATTTGCCTGCGCTACCTGCGCCTGCTGGACTATGATCTGGGCGCGCGCGACCTGGAAGGGTTGCAGAGCTTCCTTGAGTTGGCCGTTCCCGGCTTTCGCTGGTCGGATGTGCGCTTTTTGCAAGAGAATATCGAGGGTTAGTCATGACCAAGACGAGATCGAAGAAGTCGCCGTCGCGACGACTTGATATTCTGGAGGCGCAGTTCGCGGCGCATCCAACGCTACCGCGCGAAGCAGTTTTGAAGGCTGACTTACTGCGCACAGGTATTCGCTTCGAGGATGACGCGCTCATCTCGGTCGCAACTGAAAATGGCGCGGCGCGCGAGCATCAACCGAAGTCGTACTTCATCTTCTCGTTCGACATGGTGCGCCAGAAAGAGCTTGACGAGACGCAGAAGTGGCATGCGCCGGAGGAGATCGCGCTGACCGGCGGGCCGTGGAATCTGCGCCGCACTATCGTCTCGACGCGACTGAATCCCGCCTCGCCCTATCGCGTCGCGTCGCGCGATGCCACACTCTGGCTGCACGTGGATGAGACGCCGGTCGCCGAGGTGGGGCTGCGCGACCTGCCACCGTACTATCGGGAAAAACTGCCGGATGGGCGGCCCGTCGCCGAGATCGCGCCGGTCATCGAGTGGGGGTATCTGGTCTATTTGACCGTCTTCCGCGTTTGCCAGTATTTCGGCGCGAAGGAAGAGTGCCAGTTCTGCGACATCAACAATAACTATCGTCAGCAGATTCAGGAGGGGCGCCCCTACACCGGCGTCAAGTCCGTCGCCGACGTGCTGGCCGCGCTGGAGCGCATCGACGCGACCGACACCTTCAGCCGCGCCTACACAATTACCGGCGGCAGCGTGACTTCGCTATTGCAAGGCAAGAACGAGGTCGAGTTCTACTCGCAGTATGTCGAGGCCATCGAGAACAGATTCCCTGGCCGCTGGATCAGCAAAGTCGTGACGCAGGCGTGGCCCATCGAGGATGTCAAGCGGCTGAAAGCGGCGGGCGCGCAGATTTATCACCCCAACTATGAGGTCTGGGACTCGAACCTCTTCCCGAAGATTTGTCCCGGCAAGACACGCTATATCGGGCGCGACGAGTGGATACGCCGCATCGTGGACGCCGCCGAGGTTTTCGGCCCGGCGCATGTGATCCCCAATTTCGTCGGAGGAGTCGAGATGGCGCAGCCGTACGGCTACACTGAGGTCGAGGACGCGATTCGCTCCACCACCGAGGGCCTAAACTTCTTCATGTCGAAGGGCATCACGCCGCGCTTCACCACCTGGTGTCCGGAGCCGATGACGCCGCTGGGCGACGCCAATCCCGACGGCGCGCCGCTGGAATATCACCTGCGCCTGCTAGAGACCTATCGTGACACGCTGCGCAGCTATAACCTCGCGCCGCCGCCAGGCTATGGTGAGGCCGGACCAGGCAAGGCGGTCTTCTCCGTCAGCCCGTTCATGGACGTGCTGGAGACAGCGGAAGTGATCGCGTAGTCGAGGAGACCGACCATGCGCACGATGAGCGATGAGGAGTATCGGGCGTTTATGATGTATGGGACACGCACCGCCAAGGCGGCGACGACGCGCCCCGATGGACGCCCGCACATCACGCCGGTCTGGTTTGTCCTCGACGGCGACGACCTCATCTTCACGACGCACGAGACCTCGCTCAAGGCGAAAGATCTTCGCCGCGATCCGCGCATCTGCCTATGTGTGGACGACGAGACGCCGCCCTTCGACTACGTGATGATCGAGGGAACGGTGACGCTTTCTGAGGACTTGGAGGAGCTGCGGCGCTGGGCAACGGCGATCGGTGGCAGGTATATGGGCGCCGACCGAGCCGAGGAGTTCGGCAGGCGTAATGGCGTCCCCGGCGAACTCCTCGTGCGCGTTTCGCCGACAAAGGTTCTCGCGAGGGCGGATATTGCGGGATACTAACTTGAGAGAGCGACGATAGAGAGGGAGCGGATACCGATGCCAGTCACCGAGAAGACCTCGACGACCGAATTACTCGAACGCGCCGCTACGGGTGGCCGCCTGAGTTTCGAGGAAGGCATGTGGCTGTATCAAAACGCCACCGACGCCGAATTGCGCGACGCTGCGGACCGCCTGCGCCAGCGGCTGCATCCCGACGGCGTCGTGACGTATCTGGTGGACCGCAATATCAACTACACCAACGTCTGCATCATCGATTGCGGCTTTTGCGCCTTCTATCGTAAGCCTGCCAGCCCCGAGGGTTACCTGCTGACCAACGAGCAGATCGGCCAGAAGGTGAAGGAGTTGCAGGACTGGGGTGGGACACGCATCCTGCTCCAGGGCGGCGTGCATCCCTATCTGAAGCTCGACTACTATACTGGGCTGTTGCGCTACATCAAGGAGAACCATCCTGGCATCGAGTGCGATTCCTTCTCTCCGGTCGAGGTCTGGAACATTGCGCGCATCATGAAAATGCCCCTTGAAGATGTCTTGCATGCGCTGCATTTGGCGGGGATGGATGGACTGCCGGGCGGTGGCGCCGAGATTCTGGACAACCGCACGCGCAACAAGATCGCCCCGCACAAGGGCACGTGGGAGAGCTGGATCGAGGCCGAGCGGCTGGCGCAGCGCGAGGGCTTGACGACCTCGGCGACGATGGTCTTTGGCTTTGGCGAGGAACTGGAGGAGCGCGTCCTGCATCTGACCCGCCTGCGCGATCTGCAGGAGGAGAGCCTGGCGTACAACGGCAACGGCTTCACCAGCTTCATCTGCTGGAGCTATCAGCCCGAAAACACGGCGATGGGCGGCGTAAAGGCCGAGGGCAGCGAGTACCTGCGCATGGTCGCGTTCGCGCGCCTGATGCTCGACAACTTCGCCAACATCAGCGCGTCGTGGCCGTCGCAGGGACCAGAGCTTGCGCGCATGGCGCTGCATTGCGGCGCGAACGACTTTGGCAGTACGATGATGGAGGAGAATGTCGTCAGCGCTGCGGGCGCGGATGTTGGGACCTGCATGACCGTCGAGCAGATTCAGGCCGAGATTCGCAAAGCTGGGTTTACACCCGCCAAGCGCGACAGCCGCTACCACATCCTGGAGCTATTCGATTGACCAGAGTGCGATAAGGGGAACGAGATGACCACGATCGGCACGGACGCGACATCGTGGAGCGCAGAGCGGCGAGCGCTGGCAACGAAACTCGTCGGGGACTGTCGGCCAGATCTTGGTCAGGCGGTCCTCATCACTGGCTCGGTCGCGCGCGGCGTCGCGGATCAGTATTCAGACCTGGAGATGCGCTTTCTCGTAGAGGCGCTCCAACCGATCTCGGTGTATCAGGAGTGGTTGCGCTCGTCAAGCGGGATGGTCGAACTCGAGGAGAACGCAGAGCATGTCAGCGGGACGCGGACGAAGAGCTGGCACAGTGGGATCTTCGTGGAGTCGCTATGGCTGCCGTGGTCCGTCCTGGACGCGACACTAGAGGCGGTCATTCGCGCGGAGACCACCAACCACTGGAAGCTGACTGAGGCATGGCATATCGCCGACGCGCTGCCGCTGCGCGAGCATGGACGGCTCGCGATCTGGCAGGAGCGCCTACAAAATTATCCCGACGCGCTGCGGGATCGCCTCATCACCCAAACGGTGGCGAGGTGGAGCGCGCCGGCTTGGTGGCCAACCTCGGTTGTGAGCGTCTGGCCGCTGGTGGCGCGCGACGCTCGCCTGGCGCTCGCCGACCGGCTGACAGGGTACTTGGAGCGCGGGCTGCGCATCCTCTTCGCGTTGAACCGCCGCTGGGAGCCGGACTATAAATGGCTGGCGAGCGAGGCTCCGCGCCTGACGATCAAGCCCGGCGAACTTGTCAGCCGCGTCAACTCCGCGCTTACGTTTGAGCATCCACGTGAGTCGGTGCGCACGTGTCTGGCGCTGCTGATCGACATTTTGACGCTCGCCAGCGAAGAATATGACGTCTCGGCGGCGCGCGAGCAGATCAAGCAGGCGCTGGACGAGAATCACCTACCGCCTGCGCGTGGTCTCGATTCAGAACAATCTGACAGTGCGCCTGCATAAGGCAATGGCCAGGAAGACCGAAAAAAGGTGAAAGATCCCCAATGGCATCGATAGCGTTGCTCATCGTGCGGCTGACGCTTGGCCTCTCATTTATCGGCCACGGCGCGCAGAAGCTCTTTGGCTGGTTCGGCGGCGCGGGCTTCACGGCGACGGCCAAGGGATACGAGGAACGCATGGGCATGCGCCCTGGGAGCTTCTATGCTGCGCTGGCGGGCGGCGGCGAGTTCCTTGGCGGGCTGCTCGTCGCGCTCGGCCTCTTCACGCCACTTGGCGCGCTGCTGATCGCGGCGAGCATGGTCGTCGCCATCGCCAAAGTGACTGGCAAGAAGGGCTATTGGGTTAGCAAGGGTGGCTGGGAGTACAACGCTCTCATCATTGCCGTCTGTATCGCGCTGATCCTTGCCGGACCGGGCGTATACGCGCTCGACCATGCAATCGGGCTGGATGCGCTAGTCACGCGCCTGCTGCATCTCCCAGCCTAGACAAACCGGCTTACACTACGAGCCGCACAAGGTTTCCTGATGGGTCGCGCGTTTCGAGAGTGTTGGCAGTGCGCCCGAATGGCGCGGCTAACGCGGTGAGACGCGCAGCGACCTCGTCGAGCGTCTTGCCATCTGGAACGATGATCTCGAAGACACGCAGCCCAGCGGAGTCGGCTGGCGGTGGCGGCGCGCCACGGCTAGTCCAGGTGTTGAGGCCTATATGGTGAGGGTAGCCGCCGGCAGAGACAAACGCTGCGCCCATCTCTGGCATGGCAACCATCGTCTCGAATCCCAGCCCCTCGACATAGAAGCGCACCGCCGCCGCGAGGTCCGACACCTGCAGGTGAACATGCCCCACGCGCGTACCAGCGTCGAGGCCTGTCCAGGGGCGCGCATCCGTCGAGGTTTCGCCCTCTTCCAGCAGCTTTTCGAGGTCAAGCGGGAGCGTGCCCATCTGGAACTGACCGGCGGCGTCGTACCAGTTCTCACGGGGACGGTCGCGATAGATCTCCAGCCCGTTGCCGTCGGGATCGGCCAGATAGAGCGCCTCGCTAACAAGATGGTCCGACGCGCCTTGTAGCGGATAGCGCGAGACCGCCAGATGGTAGAGCGAGCGCGACAGCGCGTCGCGGCTTGGTGTGAGGATTGCCACATGGTAGAGACCCGTCGTGCGACGAGGCTTGGGACGCGCGCCGGCAAGCGCGGTCAACTCCAGGATAGGCGTCGCGTCTTCACCAGCGCTAAGTTTCGCGGTTTCAGTCTCGCGGTCGAGGACATGAAAGCCGAGCGTATCGCGATAGAATCTCACTGAGCGCTCCAGGTCGGCGACGATCAGGCTTGCGGGGCCAAGGGTGGTCTCGGCGGGGAGGACATTGGCGGAAGTAGCGGGTTGGCTCATGGGGAGCGCTCACTTTCGGTACAGCAATGCTTCACTTTGGGAAGCATTGTACCACATGCTCATTTATGGGGTGTGGTAAGCGTCCCTTTCACCGCTCTTTCGGGTGTATGCTGAGAGTATAATCTGAGCAAGCGCAGACCGCAGTGTAGCTCAGCATAAAGCGACAGGAGCGCAGGTGGAGAGTGTGCTTGTGCGGCGCAGCGAGCTAATCTGCCCCGCATCGTCGCCGAAGATGATGGCGAAGGCCGCCGAGTCCGACGCCGACCAGGTTATCTTCGATCTGGAGGATGGCTGCGCGGTCTCGCAGAAGATCGCGGCGCGCCAGATGGTGACCGAGGCGCTGCGCACGCTAGACTTCGGTGGCAAGCTATGCGCCTATCGCGTGAATGGCCTGACGACGCCGTACTGTTACCGCGATGTGATCGATGTCGTCGAGACGGTGGGCGCCTTTATCGACGTCATCATCCTGCCAAAAATTGACGACGCGGCGGATATCCTCTTTTTTGATCGGCTCCTGACGCAGATTGAGGTGAACGCTGGCCTGGAGATTGGACGCATCAGACTGGAGGCGCTGATTGAGTCGGCGAAGGGCGCGCTGCATGCCGAAGCCATCGCAACCTCGACTCCACGCCTCTCCGGCCTGATCTTTGGTCTGGTGGACTTCGCGGGTGATATCGGCGCACAGGAGGTCGGCGCTGAGCAGTTCTTCTACTACAACTATGCCAAAGCGAAGGTCATCACTGCGGCGCGCGCGGCAGGGCTGACGGCAGTGGACGGCGTC